>JAOPZJ010000368.1 GCA_025964155.1 Solirubrobacterales bacterium | reverse complement strand
GCCGACAAGGTTGACAAGGCCGACCCGGCCGACAAGGCCGGCAAGGGCGACAAGGCCGACGCCGCCGACCCCGCCGGCAAGGGCGACAAGGCCGATGCCGCTGACCCGGCGTACGAGTCCCAGATCGCCTACGACGTCGAGGTCACCAAGGCCGACGGCAGCGCGGTCGACGTCCATCTCGACAAGCAGTTCGCGGTCCTCGGTACCGAGGCCGCACAGCAGGGCGAGAACGGCCAGTAACCAATCCCGAGGCGCGCATCCCCGACCTTGGGATGCGCGGCCTCACGAGGATTGATGCACCCCTCGGGGCCCGGCCGACACAGGCCGGGCCCCTTGTGGTCGTGTCCCTCTGGCGCCGCCCTCAGAAGTGGGCCCGGTCCAGCGCGGCTTGGAGCGAGGCGCGGTATCCGTCGCTCGTATAGGTGGCGCCCGAGACGCCGTCCACCTTCGCGCTCTGCTTCTGCAGCGCCTGTACCTTGAGCTGTGGGGCCGCAGAGGCGTTGATCTCTTGGGACTGTCCGTCGGCGCTCGGGAGCTGGATGGCGCGGACATCGACGATGCGTCCCGCGCTGATCGCGACCTGGACCTGAACGGGGCCGTACTGGTTCGGCACGGTGGCGCCCATGAAGATGCCGTCACGCTTGCTCGTCTTCGGGCGAGGGCGTGAACGCGTGGTCTGTTTGGTCTGTTTGGTCCGCTGTTGTGTGGCTGAGACTGCAGGCAGCGCGGCCTCCGTGATGGGGCCGAGCGACTGCGGGCGGGGATTGAAGCTCACGACCGCGGCGGTGCCGGCGATCGTGGCGGTGAGAATGATTGGGGCGCGGCGCATGTGGTGGCGTCTCCGAAGTACGTCAGGACGAGAACGTCTCGTGGTGGATGCGGTCGGCCGGGACACCGGCCCTGACGGCAGCCCGGTACGCCTGCTCGGTCAGGCCATCCGGTCCGCAGAGGTAGACGTCGCGTTGGGCGATGTCGGGCGCGAGGGCGAGGAGCGTCGCGGCGCTCATGTGCACGTCTCTCCGTGATCCGACGAGGCGGTGCACGAAGCCGCCGCGCCGTCGCGCGAGGACCTCGATCTCGTCGTCGTGCACGAGGTCGTCGACGTGGGTGGCGCGCAGCACGACGATCGGCGCGCTTCCGGGCGGCAGCTCCTCGAGCAGCGTCCGTATCGGCGTGACGCCGACGCCGCCCGCGATCGCCAGCACTCGGCGGCCGGCGGCGCGGTCGGCGGTGAACGCGCCGTAGGGACCCTCGAAGGCCACCCGCGTCCCCACCGGCAGATCGGCGAGCGCCCGGCTGTGGTCACCGAGGTCCTTGACCGTGATGCGCAGGCGTCCGCCGGCGGGCAGCGCGGAGACCGAGTAGGGGTGCGCCTGCCACCACATGCCCCGGCGCAGGAACCGCCAGTGCAGGAACTGTCCGCCGGACAGCGGCAGGGTGTGGAGCGAGCGACCGGTGAGCGTCAGGGAGACGATGCCCGGCGCCTCCTCGGTCACCCGCTCGACGCGGACCCGGTGCACGACGCTGCGCCAGACCGGCAGCAGCACGCGATAGGCGAGGACGACGCCCGCGGTCCCAAGCCAGAGCGCGATCCAGAACGTCCGTGCCCAGGGCTGGGCCACAAAGGCGGCGCCGCTGGTGATCTGGTGGGTGAACGCCAGCGCGAGCCCGAGGTAGGTGTAGAGGTGCACCGACCACCAGGTCTCGTGCGACATGCGGCGGCGTGCGCCGCGGTACGAGCTGACCCCGACGAACGTCAGCAGACCGAGCCCGACCGTTGCCGCGAGCATCCAGCGGGTCGTCGTGACAAGCGACCAGAACTCATGCAGCGGACCGGTGCCGGCGCGTTGGGCGTAGCCCAGGACCGTCAGCACCGTGTGGGCGCCGATCAGCACGAGCGACCACGGAGCCAGACGGCGGTGCCAGGCGACGAGCCGGTCCTGGCCGATCGCACGCTCGAGCACTCCGAGGCGCCCGGCGAGCAGCACCGTCAGCAGCATCGCGTATGCGCCCACGAGGCCCGTGAGGCGTCCGGCGAACGTCAGGCCGCCACCGGGGGCCGACAGGCTGGACTCGCTGCTCACCGCCAGCCCGACGACGACGCCAAGGCCGAGGCCGGCCGCGGCGGCCAGCGCGTCGACCAGACGGTGACGCGGCGCGGCCGCGGACCGGCGGCCGTGAACGGCGACACGGCGGTGGCCGACGGAGAGCTGCATGTCACCAGGGTCACCCGCGGCGATGAACGCACGATGAGAGCGACGAGCGGCGCCAGGATCTATGCCGGTTCAGGAGTGAGGCGCTTCGCACCGTGCCTCGGACGCCGGCGCGCGACGGCGATCATCGGCCGCTCCACGAATCGCCAGCTGAGGTGGGCGACCAGGAGCGACGGGCCGAGGACGACGGGCAGGGCCGTGATGGGGTGCAGGGGCAGCAGCTGCCGCGAGCGCAACCACCAGAGAATCGGCACGTGCCAGAGGTAGAGGCCGAAGGAGACGGCACCCACGGCGGCGAGCGCGCGGGCGACCGGGCCCCGCGGCCGCACATCGCGGATCGCGACGACCGCCAGCGCGAAGCCGAGGCCCGCGGGCAGGTCACGGATGATCAGCCCGGCTGTCCCGGCACCGAGCTGATGCCAGACCGCGTCGGCGACGACGAGGACGGCTGCTGCGAGCAGCAAGAGCCCTCGCGTCAGGCGCGTCAGCGGCACGCGCGTCTTCAGATGCGCCATCACCATGCCGACGGCGAACAGCGGCAACAAGGCCGGCAGGGCCTTGGTCCACGGCTGGGAGAGACCCTGTCCTGCGACCGCCGCGTCGTACATGAGGCCGGCGGCGAGCGCGCCGCAGGCGACAAGGACCGGACGCCGTGCGCGGAGCATGATCGCGCCGAGGATCGGGAGCAGGAGGTAGAACATGAGCTCGACGACCAGGGTCCACATCGGCGGGTCGAGTTTCATGATGGTCGCCGGGTCGAGGTTCTGGGCGAAGATCAAGAACAACGGCAGCATGTCGATCGGCGGGAGGCGCACACCAGGCGTGCCCTGGGCCGCGGCAAGCAGGACGACGGCCCCGGCGAGCGCGACGTAGTAGGCCGGCAGGATCCGCGCGGCGCGGCGACGGAGGTACGCCGTCACGGCCGGCGCCGGGGCGTGTCCGTCCCGCGCCCGCACCCACGGGCGGTACAGCAGATAGCCGGAGAGCACGAAGAACAGCACGAGTCCCAGCCGGCCCGAGCTCCAGACGGCATCGACGACACAGCGGCCGTGCTTCGGCGGTGCGGGCGTTGCGTAGAGCCACAGGTGAAACAGCACGACCGAGAGCGCGGCGACGCCGCGAAGCGTGTCGAGGCCCGGGTCTCGCGGGCCTTGGACGTTCGGAACGTCATGCCGCGAAGCGGCGGGGGTGCCCATGCCGATCGACGATGGCCGGCATGGATGAACCGCGGATGAGCCACGAGGTCTCTCACGCGCCACTCATCTGCCACGAGGAACCTGTAGGTCATGCGAGTCCTGATCGTTGAAGACGACGTGAAGATGGCCAGCCTCATCCGGCGTGGTCTGCAGGCCGACGGCATGGTCGCCGACGTTGCGATCAAGGGCGAGGATGCGCTGTGGATGGCCGGCTCCTCGGCCTACGACGTGATCGTGCTCGACGTGATGCTTCCGGGCATCGACGGCTTCAAGGTCTGTAAGAAGCTGCGCGCGGATGGCGTGTGGGCGCCGGTGCTGATGCTCACCGCACGCGATGCGGTCGCCGATCGCGTGATCGGGCTCGACAATGGCGCCGATGACTACCTGACCAAGCCCTTCTCGTTCGCCGAGCTCTCCGCCCGGCTGCGCGCGCTCGTGCGGCGCGGCCCCGTGGAGCGCCCGGCGGTGCTCGAGGTCGGGGATCTCCAGCTGGATCCGGCGACGAAGCGGGTCAGCCGCGGCGGGGAAGACCTCAGCCTGTCCGCGAAGGAGTTCGCGCTGTTGGAGGTGTTCATGCGTCGTCCCGGGGAGGTCCTGGACCGCTTTGCGCTGCTGGAGCGCGCGTGGGACTACGAGTACGAGAACCGCTCCAATGTCGTCGACGTCTACGTTCGCTACCTGCGGGAGAAAGTCGATCGTCCGTTCGGCGTGGAGTCGATCGAGACGGTGCGGGGTGCCGGCTACCGGATGCGCGGCGACGGTGGACGCGGATAGTGGCGCGCATCGCGTCGCTGGCTGACCGCCTGCCCGTTCGCGTGCGGGTGACGCTCGCGTTCACCGCCGTGATGGCGGTGCTGCTGGCAGGGGCGGGCGGGTTTCTCTACCTGCGTCTGGGGGCGACGCTCAACACGACCGTCGATCATGGGTTGCGCAGCCGGGCCGGTGACGTGGCCGCGCTCATCCAACAGGCCGACTCGGGGTTGACGGAGGCTCGGCGCAGCCCGTTGACGGAGCAGGGCGAGAACCTCGCGCAGATCCTCGATCGGGACGGACACGTCGTCGATGCCACGCCGGCGCTTCGTGCGCGATCGCTGCTCACGCGGCCGCAGATCGCCGTCGCGGCTCGCCACACGCTCGTCACCAGCATCCAGCAGCGGGATGGCGAGCGCGAGCGCCTGCGCGTTCTGGCGACACCGGTGAGCGCCCAAGGGCGACGCGTGATCGTCGTCGTCGCTTCCTCGTTGGAACCCACGCAGGAGGCGCAGCGCACCCTCGTTCGGCAGCTGTTGCTCGGCGGGCCGGTGCTGCTGCTCATCGCGGCGCTGGTCGGGTACGGGGTTGCCGCAGGTGCCCTTCGGCCGGTGGAGTCGATGCGTCGTCGGGCCGCGATGATCCAGGCGGGCGAGGCGGGGCAGCGTCTTCCGGTGCCGCCGTCGGGCGACGAGGTCGCTCGTCTTGGGGAGACGCTGAACGACATGCTCTCCCGGTTGGAGCGGGCGTTCGCGCGCGAGCGCACCTTCGTCTCCGACGCGAGCCACGAACTGCGCACGCCGCTGGCGATCCTCAAGGGTGAGCTCGAGCTTGCGATGACCCATGCCGTCACCGTCGACGCGTTCCGCGAGGCGGTCGCCTCGGCCGCGGAGGAGACCGATCGGGTGGTCCAGCTCGCCGAGGACCTGCTCGTCATCGCTCGCTCGGATCAGGGCCGACTTCCCGTGAACGCGGTGGACGTTCCAGCACTGGAGCTGCTCGAGTCCACCGCGCAGCGCTTCAACGGGCGCAGCGCGGAGCACGGCGCCAGTCTCGTCGTGGACGTCGACGACGGGCTGATGCTGCTCGCCGATCCGCTGCGGCTGGAGCAGGCGCTCGGCAACCTTGTCGACAACGCGCTGCGCCACGGGGGCGGCGCCGTCAGCCTGTCCGCGGTGCGCGGCCCGGACGGCGTGGACGTCATCAGCGTCACCGATGACGGGCCGGGATTCCCCCCCGATTTCCTCGAGGCCGCGTTTGAGCGGTTCACGCGGGCCGACGTCGCCCGTGGACGCGGCGGCACCGGCCTGGGGTTGGCCATCGTGCGGGCGATCGTCGACGCCCATGGAGGGAGCGTCACCGCCCGCAATCGTGAGGAGGGCGGTGCGCAGCTGCGCATCGTCATCCCGGCAGCGGTGCCTGCCGCGGCACCGCATCGTTGACGGCTATGCCGTGACCGCCCCGGGTCGGCGCTGGAACACCTCGCTCGGCTTTGGGAGCTGGCCCTCGGCCCACATTGCCGCAAGCGCCAGACGCGGCACGGAGAGCGCGGAATCAAACAGCAGATAGCGCGGCTGCCAGCGCGGAGCAAACTTTGCGTTGAAGCTCAGCAGGCGCTGGACCTGAAACCAGCGATCTCCGGTGACCAGCACGCGACCCAGCAGCCGCTGGGTCGCCGTGGCGGGTGCACGCAGCCAGCCGCCGAACGCCGAGAAGTTCAAGGAGACCTCGGTGACGCCGGCCTCGCCCAGGAGCCGTGCGGCCTCGACGACGAGGAAGTCGGTCAGGCCATTCGGGGTGTCGCGGTCGCGCCGCATGAAGGCCAGGGAGACGGCCGGCCGCCCGAACACGGGGACGAAGTGCAGGAACCCACGTGGGGTGCCGTGCTCGTCACGGGCCAGGACGACGCGGGCGTCGGGAAGCAGCGGGTCCTCGAGCTGGTCGTGCGCCATCGAGAAGCCGCGTTCCGGGGCACCTCCACGCCAGTCGTCGCTGATGCGCTGCAACGTGCGGCACGTCCGCACGTCCAGGTCACCGATCGTGCGCAGCTCGGCGGTATAGCCGTGGCGCGCCACGCGGTTGACCGCTTTGCGCAAGCTCTTGTTCGCGCCGCCGGAGAGGTCCATCGGGCCGCAGTCCAGCAACGCTTCGTCGCCCAGGTAGAGCGGGCGCAGCCCGGAAGGGCGCGCCGCCTCGCAGAAGGCGCGGCTGGCGCCCACCACGCCGAGGCCGAGGCCATGGCGGTTGGCGTGGTGGCGCGCCTGGGTGAGGACGTCTTCAATGGCGTCCGGCGGGCCGACGGGATCGCCCGAGAGCAGCATGGTGCCCGCCTCGACGCGGTAGCCGGCGAACGCGCGCCCATCCGCTGACCACACGCGGGCGAGATCGCGGCGCAGCTTGAACGCGCTGAGCGTGTCCGTGCCGTGGAGTCGCGCCACCGCCGACGCCTGCAGGCGATCTTCGGCGCCGGCGGGGCCGTGCCAGCGGAGGGGAGCCATGAGAACGCCGCCGACCGTGAGGGTCGCGCCGACGCCCGCGAGGCCCAGGATCGTCGGCAGCCAGCCGAACGGGGCCGCGGCGTGCACACCGCTCGCCGACAGCGTCAGGAACGCGAGCGCGTGCGTGACGGTCATCACCGGGCCGCCGGCGGGCGTCACGGCCGACCCGGCGATGAGCAGTGCGGCGGTGGCCGCGACCAGCACGGTCGCCAAGACCGCGGCGGCGCGAAGCAGCGTGGCGCCCCGGCGGCTTTGCTCGTGCTGCACCCAGAACCCCGCACGGGCCTTCCAGAGGCCGCCGGCCAGCAGGACGCTGAGCGCGGCTTCCTCGACGTCGAGGCCCTTGACGAGGTTCAGCACCGCGAGCCCGAGCAGCAGACCGATCGATGTGTGCAGCGCACGTCCTCGGCGGCGCGCGAGCGGCACCGCCACCGCGCACAGGGCGAGGCCGGCCGGCAGCGCGAGCGCTCGCGCGAGCGCCATCTCCTGGACCGGCGCGATGGACAACAGCGCTTGAACGCGACCCGGCAGTTCGGGCGTCGCCGCGGACAGCACGTTGATCGCGCCGACGGTCGCCGTCGCCACCCCCGCCAGGAGCGGGACGCGCTCGCAGATTGGCCGGGCGGCGCCGGCGTCCGGCGGACGGTGCATTCCGAGGCGCCAGGCCGCCGTGTCCCTGGTGCTGGGCCACAGGTCGCGCCAATCTTTGAGGACCAGCAGACCACCGAACAACGTCGTCAGCGCCAGCGCCAGCGGGTGCAGGAAGCCTACGGCGCCGCCGACGACGCCGCCCCCGAGGAGGGCCAGACCGACGTGACACTCGTGCAGGCGCCGCCGTAGGACGAACAGGCGCGGACCGAGGGCGTGACGCTCGATGCGCATCAAGGCGGACAGCGATCGGAGACAAGACATGCGCGGCATGCTCGTCGCTGCCCATGAACGGGCGATGAGAAGTCGAGGGTGACCCGCGCGCCCCCGCGGTGCTCTCATCCTGAGTTCATCCTCACGGCGGACGGTGGTGCCATGGGGATCCACGGACATTCCATCCTGACCGTCATCGCGCTGGTGCTGTTGTTGTTCGGCGGTCTCATCGCACAGATCTCCGCGCCGACCGCCCTGGCGGACATCGGCCTTGTCGCCGTCGTCGCTGCCCTGGTCCTCCTTGCCTACCTCGTGCCCCTGCTGCTCGTTCGCCAAGAGCCCGACGACCCGCGCGACGGCAGGACCGACGGTCGGTGAGAATGCGCTCGTGCGCGTCCGCGAGCGACTCCGCCGCCGCATCTGGCCACTGCGCCTGCGGCTGACAGTCGCGTTCGCGTCGGTCATCGCCCTCGTCCTGGCGGCGTGCGGCGTGCTGGTCTACATCGAGTTCGCGCACTTCATCGACACCCGTACCGACGAGGAGCTGCGCGAGCGGTCGGTCACGTTCACGAGCCTGGCCAGGAGTGAGGTCGTCCCGCGGCGCATCGTGGCGCTCTCCGGCGAGTCGTTTGCGCAGATCTACGACGGGCGCGGCCGGCTCGTCGCCTCGACGCGACCGCTCGGGACCCAGCGGCTGCTCACGCCCGGGCAGATCGCGGAGGCGCGTCGCCGTCCGTTGCTCGCGGAGCGACGTCCGACCCGGCCGACCGACGATGGGGTCCGGCTCCGCGCGTTCGCCATCGACGACGGCGCGGTGGCGGTGATCGCCGAGTCGCGCGACGACCGCGAACGCGAGCTCAACCGGCTGGCGACCCTGCTCGCGCTGACACTGCCCGGGGCGCTGCTGCTCGCGAGCCTCACCGGCTATCGCGTGGCCGGGGCTGCGCTGGCGCCGGTGGAACGGATGCGCCTGCGCGCGGCGCAGATCGGCGACGCCGACCTGTCCGAGCGCCTCGGGCAACCGCGCACCGGCGATGAGCTGGACCGGCTGGCGAGCACGCTCAACGACCTGCTGGCGCGCCTGCAGGGCGCGCTTGAACGCGAGCGGCGGATCGTGAGCGACGCCAGCCATGAGCTGCGCACCCCGATCAGCGTGCTGCGCACCCGGCTGGATGTCGCCCTGCGCGGGGGCGATGATGCGGCGTCGCTGCGCGTCGCGCTCACCGAGGCGCGGTCCGACGCCGCCCGGCTGACGCGTCTGGCCGACGACCTGCTCGTTCTCGCCCGCGCCGACCAGGGACGGCTTCCCCTGCGACGTGAGCCCGTTGAGGTCCAGGACCTCCTCGAGCGGGCTGCAGATCGGCACAGGGCCGACGTCGTCGGCGCCGGCCGGACCATCGGCGCCGTGGTGGACATCGAGGGCGGGGCGGTCCTGTTCGCCGATCCGGATCGCGTCGGGCAGGTCCTCGACAACCTGATCGTGAACGCCATCCGCTACGGCGACGGGGCCATCACCCTGACCGCGCGTCTGGCGCCTGGATTTGATCAGGTCGAACTCGTGGTCTCAGACCACGGTGATGGCTTCCCGCCGGGCCTCTTGGGCCGTGCCTTCCAGCGCTTCAGCCAGGGGGAAGCGGCGCGCGCACTCGGCGGCAGCGGTCTGGGATTGACGATCGCCGAGGCGATCGTCCACGCGCACGGGGGCAGCGCCACCGCGGGCAACGCACCCGGGGGCGGCGCAGCGGTCCGCGTCACGTTCCCGCAGGCTTGAGAGCGTGCTGCGGTCACCCGGGCCGCAACCGGTACCCGGCCCCGCGGACCGTCTCCAGTGTCTCGACGCCGAACGGCCGGTCGATCTTCTCGCGGAGGTACCGGATGTACACGTCGATGACGTTGGAGCGGTTCTCGTACCCGGAGTCCCACGCGCCCTCCAGCACCTGCAGTCGCGAGAGCACCTCGCCCGGTCGGCGCATGAAGACCTCGAGGATCTGGACCTCCTTCACCGAGAGATCGATGTGGGTTCCCCTGCGCTGCACCTGATGGGTCGCGGGGTCCAGGGTGAGGTCGCCGACGGTCAGCACCGCGTCGTCGACGACGGGCGGCCGCCGTGACAACGCCCGGAGCCGAGCGAGCAGTTCGCCGAAGTCGAACGGCTTGACGAGGTAGTCGTCCGCACCGGTATCCAGTCCAGCGATGCGGTCATCGACGGCGTCGCGCGCGGTGAGCATGAGGATGGGCGTCGTGACGCCCTCCTCGCGCAGCCGGCGGCAGGTCTCGAAGCCGTCGATGCCGGGCAGGTTGACGTCCAGGCAGATCACGTCGTAGGCGGTGGCACCGGCCATCCAGAGTGCGTCCTCACCGCGGATCGCCACGTCGGCCAGCAGGCCGTCGCCGGTGAGCCCTTCACGGATGAGCCTCGCCAGCGGGACCTCGTCTTCGACGACCAGCACGCGCACCGTGCAGATCATGCCAGCCGCCGAGCCTCGGGTCCGGCTCATCTTCGATTCATGTGCCCCGTCGACTCTCCGGTCAACGGAGTCCTTCCCACTACCCCGGAGACCTTCTCTATGTCGCCCACCACTCCCAGCAGGACCGCTTCGACGACCCCTGACCGTGTGCGCCTGCGTCAGATGCTCAACAAGGTTCCTGAGGTCACGCTCTACTTCTGGATCATCAAGATCCTCGCCACGACCGTCGGCGAGACGGCAGCGGACTACCTGAACACCAACCTCAACTTCGGGCTGACGAACACGACCTACGTCGTCGGCGCGCTGCTCCTGATTGTGCTCGGCTTCCAGTTTCGTCTCCGGAAGTACGTGCCGGGTGTGTACTGGCTTGCCGTCGTGCTCATCAGCGTCGTCGGCACGCTGATCACCGACAACCTCACCGACAACTTCGGCGTCGCGCTGACCACGAGCACCATCATTTTCGCGATCGCTCTCGCCGCCACCTTCGGCGCGTGGTACGCAAGCGAACGCACGCTGTCGATCCATACGATCTACACGACGCGTCGTGAGGCCTTCTACTGGCTGACGATCCTGTTCACCTTCGCCCTCGGTACCGCCGCCGGCGACCTCGTCGCCGAGAAGCTGGCCCTCGGATATGCGGTGTCCGTCGGGATCTTCGCCGGCGCGATCGCACTGGTGACCGTCGCGCACCTGCGCTTCAAGCTCGGCGCGATCCTCGCGTTCTGGATCGCCTACATCCTGACCCGCCCGCTCGGTGCGTCCATCGGCGACCTGCTGTCCCAGCCCCGTGACGCCGGAGGCTGGGGCCTCGGGACGACCGTCACCAGCGTGATCTTCCTGGGCACGATCCTTACCGTCGTGAGCTTCCTCACCGTCACGAAGGCCGATCGCATCGAGGGCCGGGAGGGCGACGCCCTGCCCGCGACCTGAGCATCGCCCGCTCCGCGGAGGGTGGCCGCGGCCACCCTCCGCCGCGCTGCTTCAGCATCGCGTCGGCGCCGTCCTGCGGCGCAACGCCTCAGCGGGCCGGCGCGACCGCCGGTGCGGAGGCCACCACGCCCGCGTCGTGCAGCCTGCCGATCTCCGTGGCGCTGAGCCCGAGGTTGTCGGCCAGGATCTCCCCGGTGTGCTCGCCCAGGACGGGAGCCCGGCGGACGGCGACGCGTCCGCTCACCGAGAAGTCCAGCGGGGAGGCGGGGGCGAGGTAGCGACC
>JAOPZJ010000360.1 GCA_025964155.1 Solirubrobacterales bacterium | reverse complement strand
GCGCCGGGCCAGCAGCGGCGAGGGCGGCGCGCCGCTGTCGCCGAGCACGCGCCGCAGGGACGCCGCGTACGCCGCGGTGTCCCGGAGCACGCGGTCGGGACGGCCGGCCGACGTCAGCCGTCCGGGTGCGCCGCGCAGCGCCCCGACGAGGCCGCGCACGTCGCGACCGGCCTGCCGGGTGACGGCGCCCAGCGCCGAGGCGTCCCCGGCCCGCGGTAGGGCCGGCAGCACCTTGTCGCCCGACGGCGCGCGGGTCCGAGAGTGCATCCCGCCGAGCAGCTGCATGCCCGCCATCCCGTCGAGCGTCGCGTGGTGCAGCTTCAGCGCGTACGCCGCCCGGCCCTCGGGCAGGCCCTCGACGAGCACCGCCTGCCACGGCGGGCGACGGCGGTCGAACGGAACCTCGGCGACGTCCCGCACGCGGTCGAGCATGTCGCGCCAGGTGGCGCCGGCTGCCAGCTCGACGTGCCGCACGTGGTGATCGAGGTCAAACGCCTCGTCCAGGACCCAGCCGGGTTGGCCGAGGCCGGCAGGACCGTCCACGACCCGCTGGCGAAAGCGCGGGACCACACGCGAGCCCCACTCATGGGTGGCGCGGAAGCGCTCCCACTCCGGAGCCTCGTCGAGGATCTCGAGCGCGAGGATCGTGGAGCTCAGCGCCGGGTCGACCTCGGCGCGCCACATCACCGTCTCCAGCGCGTTGAGGCTGTCGCTGGCGCCCCAGTCCAGGACGCCGTCGTCGCGCACCGTCGTCACGCGCCGTCCCCGCGCGCGACGACGGCCTCCTCACGCGGCCAGTGGTGCAGGACGTCGAGCATCTGCGCGCGCACCTCGTCGCGGTGATCACCCGCCTTCTCGGCCTTCCACCCACTCGTGTCCACCGGCGCCAACACGACGACCTCCACGGTGCCGGGACGGATGACCTGCCCCCCGCGGGACTGCACGCGGTCCACCCCGCGGAGCACGATCGGCACGATCGGAACCTGTGCCTGCATGGCGATGTGGAACGGCCCCTTCTTGAACGGCGCCAGGCGCGGCGTCGGCGTCCGAGTGCCCTCCGGCGAGATGAGCAGCGACGTGCCCTCACGCAGGCGCTGCACCACGGGCTCGAGCGCCTGGCGGGCCTGGAGGTGGTCGCCGCGCTCGACGAACGCCACACCGGCGAGCTGGAACAACTGTCCGAAGACCGGGATGTGCTTCGCCTGGGCCTTGGCGACGCCGGTGAAGTTCTCCCGCACGAGCTTCATGACGACGACGGGATCCAGCTTGCTCGTGTGGTTGAAGACGAAGACGCAGGGGCGCGAGGACCACAGGTGCTCGGCACCCCGCACGACGTGCACGTCCACGCCGGCAAGGGTCAGGCTGACGTCGGACCCCATGCCCATCGCGACGTCGACGAGCCTGCCGCGGGAGCGCCGCAGCAGGCCGACGCCGACGCCCGCGCCCAGCGCGGTGAACATGCCGCCGTAGAAGGCGGCGGTCCTGGCCAGGTCGGTCGCTCCAGGAAGGATGCCTCTGCCCGGCGCGCAGCGGAGGACCGGCCAGCCCCGCAGGCGCGCCTCGGCGAACAGCTCGTCGTCGGGCTCGATCGCCGTGGCGTTGCCGGCCGCCTCCAGGAACGGCAGGTCCTCGCGGCCGTTGGAGTAGACGAACGACTGCCGCAGGTCCAGACCCTCGGCCGCGGCGAGGCTCTGCAGGCCGCGCGCCTTCTCCGGACCCCAGAGCGGGCTGCCCTCCAGCTCGCCGGTGAGGCGTCCGTCGACGACGCGGACCTCGGTGTTCAGGACGTGGTCGATCCCCAGCTCCCGGGCCATCGGCTCGGTCTGGAAGCGCATCGCCGACGAGGCCAGCACGAGCGTGTGGCCCATCGCGCGGTGGGCCTCCAGCAGCGCCAGCGCCTCGTGGTGGAGCCTGGCCGCGATCTGCCTGCGAAACAGCCTGTCGCCCAGCGCCTCCATCTCGGCCTCCTCCACCCCACGCCACGCAGCGAGCGAGAAGCTGAAGAACGTCTCGAAGTCCGCTGCGTCGGCGATGCCGCGCCGCGCCGTCAACGCGGTGCGGGTCAGCTCGACCGGACCCATGTCGCCGCTGCGGATGCGGTGCTCGTAGAACGCGCCGGCCGAGTAGCCGGAGATCAGGGTGCCGTCGTAGTCGAACGCGGCTGCGACCTGCGGGCCACGTTCGGCGGCGTGGATCCGCGCGACGAGGTCGTCAACGGTCGCCATGGAGAACCTCGTTCAGCGCCGCGCTGTCGGCAAAGTGGACCTGCTCGAGCCCGACGATCGCGTTGCGCACTTCCTCCAGCCAAGCCAGGCGCGCCGCCTCCACGTCCGGACGTGGCGTGTTGACGAGATCGCGGTTGGCGGCCAGGTCCCAGGCCGCCGTGAAGGACTCCCGTGAGACCGCGGCGTCGCTGTGCAGCTGGCCTTGAAGCACCATCTGGTGACCGACGTCCATGCACGTCTGAAGGAACGCCTTGGGGTCCACCGCCGCATGCGGGTCCCGTGCGGCCAGCAGCTCGGCGACGACCAGTTGCGCGTCGACGAACGAGCGCAGCGTGCGGTGCGCGACGAGCAGCGTCGTCCCGTTCAGCAGCGCCGTGGCTCCAGCGCCCGAAGTCACCTGCTCGCGCCACCGTGGGTCGATGAGCTCCAGCTCGCCCGCGATCTGCTCGCGAAACAGGTCCTTCTCGGCGAAGAAGAACTCGAACTTCAGGAGGTCGCGCAGCCGTAGCGCCGCCTCCCAGGCGGCCTCCGTGACGTCTTCGTCGTCGTCGTTGCGCAGCGCCTCGAGCAGCGCCAGCTCGATGATCGCCCGGTTGACGAAATGGTGCACCACGCCGTTGCGGTAGAACGCGGCGACGTGCAGGCGGCTGGTCACCACCGACCAGACCGGCTCGGTACCGTCGGCGAAGCAGTCCACGACGCCGGCGGCCATGAGCGTGTCCAGGCCCGGGCGTAGGCCGTCCGGACGCGCCATCTCGTCGACCGGCCCGGGGAGATCGCGGCGCTGGGCGTACTCCAGCAGCGGCCGCGTGAGCTCGGCGATCTGACCGTACGTCAGCGCCGTGCCCGAGCCCATCAGCGCGAACGCCACGAGCGAGGTCGGCGTGATCGGCGTGACCGCGTTGATCCCGTCACAGATGCGGAAGGCGACCTTCTCCAGCCGCACGTCCGCGTCCCCCGCGTCGGCGAGCGCCCCGCGCAGGAGAAACGGCTCGCCGAAGTGCACGCGCGCCTTACCGACGTTCTGGCGCTGGCTGCGGACGTAGTCCACCCACCAGCGCAGGCCCTCGCGCTGCTTGGCCTTGCCGCTCTGCTCCGTCGCCATGGCGCCGACCTCGCGCAAGCGGTCGTAGACGATGGAGACGGGGACCAGCGCGACGTCGTCGGCGCGGTCGTCGTCGATCGCCTCGGTGAGGTAGCGGAGCATGCCGAGCTTCGGCGGCCGCAGCTTGCCGGTGCGCGTGCGTCCCCCTTCGATGTACCACTCCAGGTTGAAGCGCTTGGACACCAGGTGGCCCAGGAACTCGCGCACCGCGAGCTTGTAGACGCGGTCGGTGCCGAAGTTGCGCCGGATGAACACCACGCCGGCGCGCTTGCCGATCGGTCCGAGCGGCCACCACGCCATGTTGTCGCCGCCCAGCACGTGGTTGCGCGGTAGGTCGTTCGCCTGCAGCACCTCCTGGAGCACGAGCGGGTCCACGTAGGAGCGGTGCGTCGGCAGGAACACAAGCGCGTGCTTGCGGTTGAGCTCACGCAGCGGCGCCAGGCCCTCGAGGTCGGTCTCGACGGTCCACGCGTAGGCGTGCATCGGCTTCATGAAGCGCCGGTAGGCATCGATCCCGAGCGGCGACTGGACGGTCGCCAGCTCGGTGAGGCACCGCTCACCGTCGGCCTGCACCTCGTCGACGGGCAGCTTGAGCTCGGTCGCGAGCGCCGCGATCCGCTCACGAAAGCGGGCGCTGGCGGCGATCTGCTCCGCCACGAGCCGCGGGACCTTGTAGCGGTCCCCGAGGATGGCCCGCTCGGCCCGGTCGCAGGTGAGCACCGCCTGGCGGGCGACGAAGGCGCTGAGCGCCGCATCGTCGCCGTCGCCGGCCTCCGACGTGAATCGGAGGCGCAGATCCGCGACCGTCGCCGGTTGTCCGGCCGTGACCTGGACCCGCGACGAACGGGACGCGGCGACGCGATCCTGCAGCGGCGCCCACGGGCGGCGCGGGTTCATCAGCGCGAGGACGTCGACGAGGCCCGCTCGCCGGCCGCCGCGATCCGGGGGTAGCCAGGTGACGCGGACCGGCACGACCTGCCGATCCGCGACGTCGCCCATGGCGACCGCCACCGACCGCGCGTCGTGGCTCAGGACATCCGCGCCGGGATAGGTGCGCTGGCACCATTCATTGACCAGGCGCTGCTCGGTCGCACTACAGGCACCGACGGCCAGCACCAGCGGGGGCGGGACGTCGGGGTCCGGCGCCCGCGCGGGATCTGAGGTAGGGGTCGCCATGTGATGTCCGGGAACGTCGCGTCAGCGCTGACGTTCGAGCCCCAGGCTGCCACCGGAGCCACCCCGGAACACTGACCCAAGGGGTGAGGTCCCTCTCCACCAAGGGGGGTAAATCCAGTTCACCTGGCCGGGTTTCGCCGACGTCTCGACGCGCCCACGCGGCGCCGCTGGTCGGCGGCAGTGCTGGCGCACGGCTCGCCGACAGCGTCACCACGTGGAACGCGACGATCCGTGGCCGAAACCCGGCCAGGTCACCCGCGCTTGTGGCGCTGACGCGATTGAGCTTGAGGTGGTGCGGGCGCTTGAAACAGCCGCATTGAACGGGGGAGCGCGAGGCCCGTGGCGCTTTGGGCGCGGGTGTGACCGTCTGGGCGCCGGGAAGAGCGCCAACGCGCCACTTCAGCGTGAGTGGAGCATGGGTGGTCTCGGTGACGCGTGGACTCCACTCACCGCCGTCGCGAGCGGCAGCGTGCCAGCCAGGACGGGTCCGCCGCCCACGCACGGTCCCGCCGGCACCTCCCGCCGTCAATGACCCGCCGTTCAAGCGCCTCGCATTCCCGCGGGCCTCCTCGCGGCCCGCAGACCTGGCCGGGTTTCGGCCACGGATCGTCGCGTTCCACGTGGTGACGCTGTCGGCGAGCCGTGCGCCAGCACTGCCGCCGACCAGCGGCGCCGCGTGGGCGGCGTCGAGACGTCGGCGAAACCCGGTCAGGAGTCGTTGGAGTGGAGCGCGGCGTTGAGCTCGCCCCAGGTACCGACACGTGGGACGACCTCGATCGCGCCGTTGCGCGAGTTGCGGCGGAAGAGGAGCCCGTCGCGTCCCGACAGCTCGCTCGCCTTGATGACGCTGAGGTCAGGCAGGCCGACCTGGGCGCCGGCCGTGACGTACAGGCCCGCCTCGACGACGCAGTTGTCGCCCAG
>JAOPZJ010000287.1 GCA_025964155.1 Solirubrobacterales bacterium | reverse complement strand
AACGGTCTTGAGCACCGTGACGAACCAACGGACCGGGGTCCGCCGGCGACAGCGCGTCGAAGCGCAGGGTCGCGGCAGCGGAAAGTGTCTGGTCTCACGACATAATGTCTCTAGCGATAGGTCGCTGATGTCCTGGGACATGGGTCACACCTGCGGCGGCGGTCGCCGCGGAGGCAAGCCCTCCTCGCGTTGTTGTCATGCAGGTCGTCTCCCAGCAACTGACGGTCACCGAGGCCGCCGCGCATCACGGGTTCTCCCGCCGGCAGCTGCACCGGCTGCCGGCCCGCTATCGCGACGACGGCGTAGACGTGGTCGATCCGCGATCGCGCCGCCCCAACAGCCCCGCTACCGGCCAGGACGTCGCTTGGGTCGCGGCGGACGGCGAGCGGTAGGCCGCCGCCCGCGCGCAACCCGCTACGGCAGCGTGGCGGTCTTCGTCACGCCGCCGGACGTCCACGACGCAGTGGTGCCGACGAGCTTGAGCGACTGGGCCAGGACGACGGCCGCGTCGCCCTTGTCCAGGAGCGTGGCCTCGCCGCTCGGGGAGTACGAGACGATCGACGTGATCTTCGCGTCGTCGTCCGACGAGTACGCCTGATAAGACCCGACGAGGCGGCCATGGGCGTTGAGGAAGCTCTTGCGGCCCAGGCCGTACTTGCCCGACTGCTGCCCCTCCTCGCTGCTGGACTGCTCGTCGTAGACGTAGGACTTGCCCGTGGTGAGGTTGTAGACCCGCGAGTCGCCGAAAGTCATCGCAGTCTGTCCGACGCCGCCGAAGATCTCCACGGCGGCGAAGGTCCCCCGGACCGACACGATCGACTCGGAGGTGTCGTAGCCCGTCTGGTCGGGCCCGACCACCGGCCCGATCGGGCGGACCGCGCCGCCCGGCAGAACGCAGCCGAAGAAGCGCGACTGCCCTCGGCTGAGCTTCTTCCGGACGATCTTCACCTTGCCGTTCTTGGCGAAGTTCTTGCCGACGAGCTTGTTGCACTTGACGGTGGCGGCCTCAGCGGCTCCTACGGAGGAGACGATGAGGGCAACGGTCACGACGGCCAGGGGAAGGGGAAGAAATCGGCGCATTGGTCTGACCGTAACGGTAGAAATCGACCAGGTTGAGCTGAGGTGAGCCAAGGTTGCTGTGCGAACCGCGGATCGCCCGCCCTTCACGGACCTTCCGCCCGTCCCCAGGCGACGCCAGCCCCAGGCTGGACCGCGTCAATACGAGCAAGAGGCGGAGAGACAGGGATCCACGGTTCGCCACCCGCACCATCACCGTCCGTCGTCCGTCCGCCACGCTTCCGGTGGCCGTCGTGTCCCTCCCGGTCGAGACCGCCCCGGTCCCCGGCCCGGCCGGCGGCTACCCGGCGACGGTCACCACCTGCCTGCCGACGGAGAAGGCCGCAGGTGGTGGCGGCGGCCGGTCCATCTCCAACCAGGACGTGCAGACCGCGCTGGACGCCCGGTCACCGCGTCGGCTCCGGTCGTCGGCCCGACAACGAGGTCTCCGGCTGGCGGGTCAGCGGGCGCGACTTCAGCGGCACGGACCGCGTCCTGCGCGCCTACGCCCTAGTGGCGCCGGAGGGTCCCGCCCGCGTTCCGGCGCGCGCCGCCCGCGACCCGGGCAGCATTCGAGACCACGTTCGCCGCTGCCGGGCTACCTCGAGGTAGCGAGCGAGTTGACCGCCACGGCGACCACGATGAGCGCGCCCTTGAGTATGTCTTGGTAGTACGACGCCACGCTGACGAGGTCCAGCCCGTTGGCGATCATTGCGAGCAGAAGCACGCCGAGCACCGTGCGCCACACCGCGCCGGCCCCCCCGTAGATGCTCGTGCCCCCAAGGGCGACCGCAGCGATCGCCGTCAGAGGCAGGCTCACGCCGGTATCGCTTCCGCCTGAGGACACGGTTGAAGCGTCCAAGACGCCCGCTAGCCCCGCGGCAATACCGCTGACCACAAACGTCACAACGCGGATCGTGTCTACGCGTACACCTGAGTTTCGGGCGGCTTCAGCGTTTCCCCCCACCGCAAAGATGTAACGACCAGCGACGCCACGCCAGAGCAGCACCTGCAGCACGACCGCAGTGACGACGAAGATGATGACCGGGTAGGTCAGATTTCCGAGTCCGCCGTTGCCGAATTTTGCAAACGATGGGTCCGCGACGGAAATGGCGAAGCCCTTGGTCAGTGCCGCACCCACCCCCGCGAAGGCGAGGCTAGTGGCAAGCGTCGCCAGGAACGTGCTGATCTTCAGCCGTGTCGCGAGTTCGCCGTTCACTAGACCGAGGACGCCTCCGAGCACGACACCACTGAGGAGGCCGAGGGGTACTGATACGTGGACCGCAACCCAGGCCGCGACGATCCCCGACAGGAAGTAGACGGCACCGACCGAAAGATCGAAGCCTCCCGCGATGACCACCAGGGTGCCAGCGCAGGCGATGATGCCGATCGCCGCGTTCTGTCGCAGGAGATTCAGCAGATTGTCGGTCGTCAGAAAGTTCGGAGACGCAATCGACAGCGTCACGAACAGCGCGACGACCACCAAGGCGATGCCGTACTCCCTCGCCAAGTATGCGGAGCCTGGACGTGTCCTCCGAACGCCCTCCGGAGCCCGCGTGGACGCGTCCCCTCGTCCGTGGTGTTCTGTGGCTTGGACACTCATGCTCGACTCCTCGTATGACCTAGGCTGATTCCGCGGTTGCCGTTCGGAAGTCCAAACGCCAACTCCATGACTTCATCCATGGATGCGCTGCTCGGGGCTTCGCCGGCTACCGATCCGCGATGAAGCACGAGAACGCGATGCGACAGGGCGAGAACCTCCTCTAGATCGGACGAAATGAGGAGCACCGCGGTTCCCTGACGCGCGATCCGGTTAATGAGTTCGTGGATCGACTTGCGCGCACCGACATCGACGCCGCGCGAAGGCTCATCGAGGAGCAGGACCCTCGGTGGCCGGAAGAGACATTTCGCGAAGAGAACCTTTTGCTGGTTGCCACCGGACATCGTGGCGACGACTGCGCTGGGATCCGCAGGCTTGATCGAGAGCTCACCGAGCAGCTCGGCGACCTGACGCTGCTCTCGCCGGGTCCTCATCCAGCCCATTGATGCAATGGGACCGCGACGTCCCCGCAGGTAGGGGAGTGTCACGTTCGCCGCCGCCGACTCCCCCATCACGAGCCCTTCGAGCTTCCTGTTCTCGGGAAGCATCACGACGCCGCGCTCGATGGCGGTACGCGGCCCCGGCTTCTTCGCCAGGCGCACGCCGTCGATGGTCACAGTTCCGCCGTCGACCTCATCGACGCCGAAGATTGCCCGCGCGAGTTCAGTCCGGCCGCTCCCGACGAGACCGGCAACGCCCAGGATCTCCCCCGCTCGGATGTGGAGCGAGATGTCGCGAAGCGCTTCATTTCGCCGCAGGTTCTTGACCTCCAGGACCGTGGGCGCTCCGGCCGCGACGGGATGCCGTTCGGCGTAATCCGCGCTCGCCGCGTGACCGAGCATCGCTGTGATCAGCGTGTTCTCCGTTTCGGCGCTCGCCGGCCCGGTGCTCACCAGTTCGCCGTTGCGGACGACCGTAACCGTGTCGGCGAGCATGAGGACTTCGTTCAAGAAATGCGAGACCAACACGATCGTCGCGCCGTTTGCGGCGAGTTGACGGATCACGTCGTGGAGCCGCTCCGACTCATCGGCGGTGAGTGACGACGTCGGTTCATCCATGACGATGACGCCCGCTCGACGACTGATGGCTCGCAGAATCTCGACCTTCTGCTGATCGGCTATGCCGAGATCCTTGACCTTCGTGTCCGGATCGAGGTCGAACCCGCTCTGCACGACGAGCTCTTGAAATGCTCGGCGCGCGCGGCGGGTGCTGAGAACGTATCCGCGCCGAAACTCGGCGCCGAGATACACGTTGTCGACGACACTGAGCTCTGGGACCAGCGCCAATTCTTGCGAAATCAGCGTGACGCCGTGGGAGAGCGCTTCGCGCGGTGACCGGGCGTTCAGGGTTTCGCCGTTGACCAGGATCTCGCCCGAGTCGGCTCTGACCGCCCCGGCGATCATCTTTCCGATCGTCGACTTTCCGGCTCCATTCGCGCCGACCAAGGCGTGCACCGTCCCGGCCGCCAACGAGAGTGAGACGCCCTCGACGGCCACGTTGCCGGCGTAGCGCTTCGTGACTTCTCGGAGCTCGATTCGAGCCGTGTCAGTACCCACTGGAACCCTCTCCCCTGTGACATGGTCGATCACGTTTTTGTGCGGATGCGGTCGGACCCCGCGCACATCGAGCGCAGGGTCCGACGGGGCGCTTACTGGACGGCTGACCAATCGCCGGCGAAGCCGGGATTCTTGGCCAGAGTCGCCTTGGTGACCTGTTTCATCGTTCCGGGCAGCGAGTACACATCTACGATCGGGGGAACTTGTTCTCCCCGTGCTGCCTTGATGGCGAGATCGGTCATTGCGTAGCCCTCGGCCTGGGGGGACAGACCCACGGTCGCGAACCACTGGCCGGACTTGACGCCCTGCACACCTTCGACGGTACCGCCAAATCCCGTTATGTAGACGTCCTTTCCAGGCGTTAGGCCAACCTGCGGAAGCGCTTGGACGACGCCTGCGACCATCTGATCGCCGGCGGCGTTGATCACGTCGACATCCTTGTTGTTCTGCAGGAACGTCTGGGCCGCTTTGTATCCGCTCGGCTGCGCGAACCCGCCGTCTGGCGTGAACACAGCCTGGATGTTGGGCGTCTTGTCGAGAGCGCTCTTGATGTGCGTCTCCTTGACGGCGTCCGGCGGAAACTGACGGCTTCCCGCCATCAAGCCGACCTTGCACGGCTTGCCGGGGCCATTCTTTGCAGCGCAAGCTGCCTCGATGTTCTGGAGCATCAGGTCCGCGTGGAGGGTCAGCGAGGTGCCCACCGTGCTGGGCACGGACTTATAGATCTGCTGCAGCTTGTCCTGCTTGTCCACCGGACCGAAGGTGTAGTCGCCGGCGACGACCGGGATGCGCTTGGCCGCAGCCTGATTGACCACGGGCAGCATCGACACCGCGTCAACCGGCCAGAGCGCTATGGCGTTGAACTTGCCGCTTTGGAGTGCGTTCTGCATCGCATTCGCCTGCGCCTTCGGGTCCAACTTGCCATCGATGAGGGTGACGGTCGCTCCGGCTTTCTTTGCGGCGGCTTGCGCGCCCTTGAAACCCCATTGGGTGAAGTTGCTGGAATTCGCGAACCCGACAAACGCGACGTTGACGGGCTTCTTGTTGGGAGCAGCCGCGTTTCCACCCGTCGTCGTGGAGCCTCCGCCATTGCTGCCGCAGCCCGCGATGGCGAGCACACCGACCCCCAGCGTCACTGCCCCCAACGCGCTTCGCCACTTCGATCCCATCGAACGATCGGTCATCCCAAGCTCTCCAGTTCTGTCCATGTCGGCCGCGAGCAGCAGGGGGCTCCTCACTCTCCGATAACACCGTAGTCAGACAGACCGCACAGTGTCAAGTCAGAACAAACACTTCAGCCGAATTCCTCGTTCTAGAGCCATAAACACAGCCCAGTAGACGTATGGTATTACGCAACGCGGTGGATTGAACCGGGCTCCGCGTCCGCATCACGCGGCAGCCAGAGGAGCACCTCTAGAGCGGCGAGCCGTCCCGGCCACGGACGGAGGGGTGCGGCTGGGACTGTCGACTGCGTGTGACGATCAGCGTCGAGTACAGGGCGCTGCGCGGGCCCGACGGAGAAGGGCTGAGGCCCGTGGAATGCTGAGACCGGCGCGCTATCCGCCGCGCAGGTCGCCGTACCGCCCGATGACGCACCACAGGACCACTGCGGGCTCGTCCCCGATGGTCGCGAACCGGTGAGGAACCCACGACTCGAACGAGATCGAGTCCCCGGGCTCTAGGTCGTACTCCTCGAACCCCAGGGTGACGCGCAGGCGTCCGCTCTGCACGTACCCGTACTCCTGCCCGCCGTGGCGGACCAGAGCGTCGGCGGTGCACGATTCCCCGCCGACGTCATAGACGCTGTAGATCCACTCGACGTTGTGGTCCCGATCAGCCGCCGTCGAAAGGCGCTCCCAGCGGACCCCGGTGGCGAGCCGAAGAACGGCTCGGTCCCGGGCCCGCACCACCGGCCCGACCCGCTGCTCGTCCCCCTCCCGCGGGGCGCTCGAGGCTGAGCCAGGAGCCCGTCCCTCCTCCGCGAACAGGTCGTCAAGCGAGATGTCGAGCTCAGACGCAAAGCGGTACAGCACGTTCACCGACGGCATCACGTTGCCGTGCTCGATCTGCGAGACGGTGCTCGCCGAGACCAGGAGCCGGCGCGAAAGCTCTCGCACGCCGAGCCCGCGCGCCACGCGAGCAGCGCGTAGTCGTTCGCCGATCGCCGGAGCTTCTGCCGACTCTTCAGGCACCGGAGTCTGGGGGTCAGCCACGCGACGAAGTATAGGTGTGAGGTGCAGGCGCGGCGGTCTTGGAACCCTCCTCGGCGGGGGCGCGTCGTGGGCTACGCATCGGGCCGGATCGCGTTGAGGTTCGACTGTGTCTCACGCATCTTCGGGAGCGGTCCGTTGACGGAGAAGAAGTTCGTCGGGCCCGCGACTAGCAGCTCTTCGGCCGGGAACCTGGTGATGACCTCGCAGCCGTCGGCGGTGACCACGAGCTGCTCTTCGATGCGAGCCGCCGACCATCCGTCGCTCGCCGGCCAGTAGGTCTCGATCGCGAACACCATGCCTTCCTGAAGCGTCTCCGGCGCGTCGAACGAGACCAGTCTGCTGAGGATGGGCTTCTCCCATACTCCCAGGCCCACCCCGTGTCCGAACTGCAGCGCGAACGCAGCCTCCTCGTTCGGGAATCCGAACTCCTGCGCTTTCGGAAACACCTCGCAGATCTCGGCGGTCGTTCGTCCCGGGCGAATCAGCGCGATGGCTTCGTCCAGGATCGAGCGGCAGCGCCGATAGGCGTCCGCCTGGGCCCGGGATCCGCTGCCGACGACGAACGTCCGGTAGTAGCAGGTGCGGTACCCCAGATAGCTGTGGATGATGTCGAAGTACGCCGGGTCGCCCGGCCGCAGAACGCGGTCGGAGAAGATGTGGGGGTGCGGGCTGCAGCGTTCGCCTGAGATGGCGTTCACGCCTTCGACGTGCTCGCTTCCCAGGTCGTAGAGGACCTTGCTGACGAGACCGACGCACTCGTTCTCGCGCATGCCGGGCTTGAGTGCGCGGTACAGCTCGTCATAGGCGGCGTCGACCATCATGCATGCGGTATCGAGTGCCGTGATCTCGTCCTGGGTCTTGAGCATCCGGGCCTGCTGCATCAGCTGCTGGCCATCCACGGTCTTCACCCCGGCCGCCTGCAGCGCGAACAGCACCTCGGGCTCGACCATATCCACCCCGACGGGCTGGTCGGCCAGGCCGCGGGCGTCCAGCTCGCGGTAGATCTTGTCCGCGACGTCCCGCGCCCGGCCGGATTCCGGCGAGAACGCACCCCGCATCGTCGACATTCCGGCGCGGGCGTTTTCCGAGATCCACGGGCAGTAGAGCTCGTGGTGGCGGGCGGCGGAGCCGAAGTCCCACAGGAGCGGATCGGCGTCGCGCGGCAGTAGAGCGAATCGAGCCATCTTGTCCGTCGCCCAAATACCGATGGTCGTCGACGTGACGTACCGGATGTTCGACATATCAAACAGGAGGAGGGCGCCGAGCTCCGAGGAGTTCAGCAGCATCTTGGCCCGCGCGAGTCGCTCGCGGCGCATCCGGTCGACGTTGAGTCGCTCTTCCCAGTCGACAAGATTCAGACCGTACGTATTGCCCACGATTCCCTCTCCTTAGATGTGGCGGTTGCCCTCACCGCCGATGGTTCGTCTGAGTGTACAGTGGCGACGCATAGCGTCAAGTTAGACCAAACGTCGTGTCAAGCCGTGAAACCGACCTGTTGACGCATTCCCGACGGCTAGATAGCAGGACTGGGGGCACATCGCCACGACCGGTCCGGCTGCGGAGCGCTTCGTTCGAGCATGGAATGTTTCGTGGCACCGCGCGCCGCGGGCGCACTCAGGGCCCGCGGCGTGTCCCGATCCAGGTGCCCTGGTCAGCCGATGCTGAACGGGTCGCGACCCTCCGCCTCGTTGAGCGCAAGCCAGATGGTCTTGGTCTCGAGGTACTCCTGTACCGCGTCGCGGCCATTCTCCCGGCCGATGCCGCTGAGCTTGACGCCTCCGAACGGCGCGTTGGGCGCGACCATCCGGTAAGCGTTGATCCAGACGGTTCCCGCCTCCAGGCGGTGCGCCACGCGATGGGCCCGCCGGACGTTCTCAGTCCAGAGGCCGGCGGCCAGGCCGAACCTCGTGTCGTTGGCGAGCGCGACGGCCTCGTCTTCGTCGTCGAACCTCATGACCGCCAGTACCGGCCCGAAGACCTCCTCCCTCGCGATCTCCATGTCCGGACGCACGCCGGTCAGGATGGTCGGCTCGAAGAAGAGGCCGCCCAGCTCTCGGGACACGCGGCCGCCGGCCGCGACATGTGCGCCCTGCTCAACGGCCCGCTGGACGAGCGCGCTCACCTTGGCCAGCTGCGGCTTGTTCGCAAGCGGCCCCATCTCCGACGCCGGGTCGACAGGATCTCCCAGTCGGATCTTCTCCGCATGGTGCACAAGACGCGCGACGATCTCGTCATGGGCCGACTGCTCCACGACGAGCCGCGAACCGGCCACACACGTCTGCCCCGTGGCCGCGAAGATGCCCGAGACGACGCCGATTGCCGCCGCCTCCAGCTCGGCGTCGGCGAACACCACCTGGGCGGACTTGCCGCCCAACTCAAGCGACACGCGCGTTACGTTCTCCATCGCCGCCTTGCCGACCGCGATGCCCGTCTGCGTCGAACCGGTGAACGTCACTTTGTCGACGTCCGGATGCTTGACCAGTTGCTGGCCCACGTCGGCACCTGAGCCAGTCACGACGTTGAAGACGCCGTCCGGGAGGCCCGCCCGTTCCACACAGCGAGCGAACTCGAGCGTGGACACCGGCGTGTAGGCGGACGGCTTGGCTACCACGGTGCAGCCCGCGGCCAGTGCGGGCGCCAGCTTCCACGTCAGCAGCAGCAAGGGCGAGTTCCACGCCATGATCGCCGCGACCACCCCGACTGGCTCACGCCGTGTGTACATGAAGTACCCCGGCTTGTCGGCCGGAATCGTTGTGCCCTCGAGCTTGTCCGCCAGCCCGGCGAAGTACTGGTAGTACCCGGGCAGCGAAGCGGCCTGCGCCATCGTCTCGCGCAGCAGCTTCCCGTTGCCTCGCGTCTCGATGGCTGCGAGATGCTCGGCCTCCTCCTCGAGCACGGTGGCCAGGGACCGCAGATGACGAGCGCGCTCCGCGCCCGTCATCTCGCCCCAGGGACCGTGCAGGGCGGTCCGTGCGGCGGCGACGGCCGTATCGACATCCGCCGAGGTCGCCTCGGGCGCGTACGCCCACGCCTGGTCAGTGAACGGATTGACGGCGGCGTACGTCCGCCCGTCCCCGGCCGGTCGCCAGCTTCCGCCGAGCCGCAGCTCGTAGACCGGCAGGGCCTCGTGGCCTGGCTCCTCGAAGTGGGTCATCGACGACGCCATCAGGCCGGGACGTAGGGCTTCGGGGTCCAGCCGCCGCCGACACAAGCGTCGGCGAGGGCCGGCTCGGCCTGAGCGCGAGCGAAGAGGCTCTCGCAGTTGTCCTCCGCCCGGTGCCGGAGGCGATCGAAGTCGAGGCCGACCATCTTGCCGTCCTCCTTCACGATCCGTCCGCCGACCATCACCGTGTCGACGAGACCAGGGTGCGCGTTGTAGACGAGCGCGCCGTACGGGTGGATGAGCGGCACCATCCCGAGGTCGTCCGTTCGCACGAGGACGAGGTCGGCGGCCTTGCCGGGCGTCAGGCTCCCGATCTTGTGATCCATGCCCAGCGCGCGAGCGCCTTCGAGCGTCGCGAAGGACATCATGTCCTTGCATGTCACACGCAGCCGCTCGACCTCCCGGCCGTCGGCCTGCGCGTTGGCGTGGTCGAGCGCTCGCTGCGTGCCGATCGTGCTGCGCATCGCACCGAACATGTGGCCGCCGTTGGACGAGCAGATGTCGATCGACAGGCTCGGGCGGATGCCCGCGTCCAGGAGGCGGCCGGTGGCGGGCCAGCCGTGGCCCATCATCATCTCGACGTCGGCGGCGACCGACGCGGTACCGCCCGAGTCCGCGACCATGCGCATCTCGTCGTCCGCGATCGTGTTGCAGTGCACGTAGGTGATGTCGGGTCCCAACAGCCCGGCGTCGCACATCCACGCGACCGGCCGGTCCTTGCCCCACTCTCCGTCGCCCACATGCACCGTGATCCGCAGTCCGAGCTCCCGTGCGAACGCGAAGTCGTTCACGGTGATGTCCTTGCGCGCGAACTGCGGGCCGCGCAGCGCGAGGGCCATCGTGACCAGGTCGTCGCCGGACTCCGAGGAGAAGTACTGCTCCCGAATGCGTCGCGCGTCTTCTGGGTGCGGGACGACGCTCGGCACCTGATAGTGATCGGCGCCGCCGCCGTGCGCGAAGACGGCACGTGCGCCCGACTCCTTCAGGCCCATGATCGCGCCGTCGGAGTGCTCGGCGGTGTTGACGCCGTGGGACCAGTCCAGCAGGGTCGTGACCCCCGACGACAGCGCTTCTAGCGAGCCGAGGAGGTTGGCCGTGTAGATGTCTTCGGGCAGGAAGTACCGGCTCAGGCCGGCGTGCACGCCGGTGAAGTAGCTGGCGAGCGTCCAGTCCTGGCACAGGTTCCGCATGGCGGCCTGCCAGATGTGTCGATGGGTGTCGACAAAGCCCGGGATGACGATGCGCGAGCTGGCGTCGATCGTACGAGCGTCCTCGACGTCGATCTCCGGTGCGATCTTGACGATCAGCCCGTCTTCGACGAGCACGTCGCCGATCGGCAGATCGCCAATCGACGGGTCCATCGTCAGGACCATTCCGCCCTTGATGAGGGTTCGTTCCCTATACGGCATCTCTTCTCCTCGTTCTCTTGGTGTGGGTTCAACTAACAGCGCTGGGGCGCCGGTTGTGACACGCCTTCCAGTCCGCGAGTGCTCGGTCACAGACCGCCTGGGCCTCACCCAGGTAGCTGTCGGGCGTCGCCTCCTGGGGTGCAGCGATCCCAGACCGCGCGCACTCCGCCGCGACCGCAGCCACCAGGGGCATCCCGGTCGCCCGCACGGTCTCGCTGGCGGCGTACACGACGTCGTGCGCCGCCTGCCGGCCTGCCCTGGCGGCGAGGCCGATCATGTACGCCTCGGCCATGAGGAGGCCGCCGTCTGCCGCGAGGTTCTCCGCCATCGCCGTGGGACGAATCGACAGACCTCGGGCGACGTCCGCCATCTCCGCGAGCGCGGCCGCGGTCAGGCACGCCACGTGCGGCACGACGTACCACTCGATCTGCCACTCCCCCGCCGCCCGTTCGTGACCGGCCTCCGCTGCTCGGGGTAGCGCCGAGGAGAGGGCGTACACGGTGCTCGCGAGTCCGACGACCGCCTCCGATCCGATCGGGTTGCGCTTCTGCGGCATCGTCGAGGACGCACCGTGGTGGTGACCTCCGCGCTCGGCCACCTCGGCGATCTCAGTCCGGGAGAGGTCGATCACCTCGCGCGCGAGACGCGCGGCGGTCGCGGCCACCTGCGTGCAGACCTGGCCGAACTCAAGCACGCTGTCTCGCGCGACGTGCCAAGGCACGTCGGTCGTGGAGAGCCCGAGCCGCATCGCGACGGCGGCGCGCAACTCGGCAGAACGGGGACCGAGGGCGGCGGACGTTCCGGCCGCCCCGTGGAGCGACACGACGCTGACCCGCGCGAGGAGCTGATCGAGCCGCTCGTGGTGTCGCTTGAGCTGCGCGAGAAAAACGGCCATTTTGGCCCCGTAGGTCGTGGGGACGGCCTGCAGCGCGTGCGTGCGTCCGGCCATGACGGTGTCGGCGTGCAGCTCGACGGCGGCCGCGATGGCGTCGCCCAGCGCTCCGTTCAGGTCGATGAGCCGCAGCACCGCGTCGCGCAGCATCATCGCGAGCGCGGAGTCCATGATGTCCTGGGTCGTGGCTCCGTCGTGCACGCGCTCCGGCACCCCGGACGGGATGTTCGCGGCCACCGCACGGACCAGACCCATGATCGGGTAGCCCACCGTCTTCGCCTGCGCCCACAGCGCATCCGAGTCGATGTTCTCCGCGCGAGCGGCGTGGACGACCGCGGCGGCTTCGGCCGGATCGATGATCCCCAGCTGGCCCTGTGACACGGCCAGCGCCCGCTCGACGTCGAGCCAGTACTCGATGCACCGCTGCTCGTCGAAAACCGCCTGCATCACTGGCTCGGCGTAGAGCCGATCGAGCATCGTGAACGTGGGCGCGAACGTGCCTTCCATCTACGACACCGCCAGGCGCTGCATCACCGTCGCGACGATCGCGTCGGCCGTCGGGAAGTGCGCGTCCTCAAGGACCGGGCTGTAGGGAACGGGGACGTCGGCGGTGGTGAGGTACCACGCCTCGTCCAACTCGTCGAGCGCGGCGTGCGTCACGGTGGCCAGGATCTCCTTCGCCCAGCCGCCGGTCTCGGGGCCCTCCTCCACCACGAGAAGCCGATGCGTGCGGCGGACCGACTCCAGGACGGTGGCCTGATCCCACGGCCGCAACGTCCGCAGATCGATGATCTCGACGTCGACGCCATGGCCGTCCAGCGTCTCAGCGGCTGCAACGGCGTCGTGCACGCCCAGCATCGCGGTCACGAGCGTCAGGTCGCTGCCCGGCCGGACCGTTCGGGCGATGCCGAGCGGCGCTACGTCGCCGGCCTCGGGCGCCGGGCCTTTGGTCGAGTAGAGCCGCTTGTGCTCCAAGAAGAGCACAGGGTTAGGGTCGCGCACGGACGCCTGCAGCAGCGTCTTGGCATCCGCGGGCGTCGCGGGGGCGACGATCTTCAGACCCGGGACGCCGAGAAACCAGCCGACTGGCATCTGCGAGTGGATCGCCCCGAACCGGCCGCGCCCGCCCACTGCGGTGCGCACGACGATCGGCACCGACGCCTGCTCGTTGGACATGTACCAGTACTTCGCGGATTGGTTCACCAGCGAGTCCATGGCCAGCGCCATGAAATCGCCGAACATGATCTCGATGATCGGTCGTAGTCCGCACACCGCGCTCCCGAACGCCGCGCTGCTGAGTGCCAGCTCGGAGATCGCTGTATCGAACACGCGGTCGCCGCCGTGCGCCTCGACGAGGCCAGGCGTGACCGCGAAGACCCCTCCGGGGAGGGCGACGTCCTCGCCGAAGAACACGACGGTGTCGTCGCGGGTGAGTTCTTCGTCAATCGCGTCACGGATTGCCGTGCGGAATTCCAGGTCAGCCATAGTCGATCCGTGTGTTAGAGGACAAGGGTCCAGGGATGTTCGAGGTGGTCGACGATCCCGTTCAGCAGCGCGGCGGCATGCGCGCCGTAGAGGATGCGGTGGTCGCACGTCAGCGAGAGCCACATCGTGCGGCGCACGACCAACTGCCCTTCGTGGACGACGCCACTGGGCTTGAGGGCCCCGACCGCCAAGATCGCGGCCTGCGGGGGGTTCAGCACCGCCGTAAAGTGGTCGATCGAAAACATCCCGAGGTTTGAGATGGAGAACGTCGCACCCGCGAGTTCGGGGGGTGTGACGGTCCCATCGCGACAGCGCTCGGCGAGTCGCCGCGTCTCCCGCGCGATCTCACCGAGCGACTTGCGATCCGCGTCGACCACCGTCGGCACCAGGAGCGTGTCGTCGCCCGCCACAGCGACGCCGACGTTCACGCGGCTGTAGCGCTCGAAGCGGCCGTCGCGGTACGCGGCATTGGCCTCGGGGACTTCGTGCAGCGCCAGGGCGCTCGCCTTCACGACCAGGTCGTTGAACGACGGGAGCGGCGCGTTGCCAGCTCCCGCGCGCATGGCCTCACGCAGCAGGAACGCCTCCTCCATGTCGACCTGACGGGAGATGACGAACTCCGGCGCGGTCGCCTTCGACTCCGCCATCCGCCGAGCGATGACCACTTGCTGACGGCTCGGGTCCACCGACGCAACCTGACCCTTGGCGCCGGTGACGGGCGGCTGCGGCTGCGGCCGCGGCACCGTGACCGGCGGTGCCGAGGCGGACGCCGGCGCAATCGTTACCGGCTCGGGGTCGCGCGCGGTGTGCAGATCAGCGATCGTGATCCGCCCGGCCCGGCCGGTACCGGTCAGCGTCGAGAGGTCGATGCCGCGCTCACGCGCCATGCGGCGGGCGACGGGAGACGCGCGAATGCGCTCGACCTCGCCCTGGGCTGACGACGGAGGCAGCACCGCGGCCCCCCCGTTGGCGTTCGCGTCCGGGGTCGTCACCGGACTGGCCGACTGCTCCGTGGACTCGTCCGATGTTTCTTCGAACGCAACGCCCGTGGGCGCGATGATGGCCAGCTGAGTCCCGAGCGGAACGGTCGAGCCTTCGGGCACGACCAGACGGATGGTCCCGTCGGTCTCGGCTTCGTGGCTCACCGTTGCCTTGTCCGTTTCGATCTCGACGATGGCCTCACCGGCCTTGACTATCGCGCCGTCGGCGACCAGCCAGCTCACGACCGTGCCTTCCTCCATCGAGTCGGAGAGGCGGGGCATGATCACGCTGATGAGCGCGGTAGTAGAGGACATTCGGTTCCAGTTCCGGGGGCGAGCGTCAACGCGGGTGTGCAGTAAGTCCACCCACTTTGGGGGCGTTGCCGAGACCGTAGCGCAATTCGTTTAGTATTACCAAACGCGCCGCCGTACGTTCCGCGCGCGCCCCACGCCACAAAAAGGAGACACATGCCCGCGAAGCCGAAGACGGCCCCCGTCACAGCGCACGGTTCCTCGGAGAGCCTTGACCCCGAGACGCTCATCGACTTCTACGGCCGAATGCGTCGCATCAGGGAGTTCGAGGATCGCGTCCAGTCGCTCTTCCTCAAGGGCGACGTTCACGGCAGCACTCACCTCTACTCGGGACAGGAGGCCAACGCCGTTGGCGTGTGCGCGGCCCTGGAAGACCGCGACCGAGTCGCCGGCTCCTACCGCGGCCACGGCCATGCCCTGGCGGTCGGCGTCGACCCGACATCACTGATGGCCGAGATCCTCGGCCGCGAGACCGGGACCTGCGGCGGTCGGGCGGGCTCGATGAACATCGCGGACCTCCGCAACGGGCTCATCGGATGCTTCGCGATCATCGGCGGCGGCATCGGCGCCGCGACGGGAGCAGCGCTGGCGCTGCGGTCGACCGGCGCGGTGGCGACGGCCTTCTTCGGTGAGGGCACCGCGAACCAGGCGTACTTCCACGAGTGCCTGAACTTCGCGAAGGTCCACAACCTGCCGGCCTTGTACGTGTGCGAGAACAACCGCTACGTCGAGTTCACGCCGTTTGAGGATGTCACCGCCGGGTCGATCATCGACCGGCCCCGAGCGATGGGGATCCCCAGCGAAGAGGTCGACGGAATGGACGTCGTCGCGGTGCACGAGGCCGCGACCGCTGCCGTGGCGCGGGCGCGAGCGGGCGAAGGACCGCAGTTCATCGAGGCCCACACGTACCGCTTCGTCGGCCACAGCCGCAGCGACCCGGGGCGCTACCGCAAGGCGGGCGAACTCGAGGAGATGAAGGCGCGGGACCCCCTCCGGCTCGCCGCCGACCGCCTCGTCGACCGCTTCGGTATCGACCGCAGCCGCATCGACGCCATCGATCAGGACGTCTCGGCAGAGTACGACGACGTCGTGGCCGCCGCGCTCAGCGCACCCGCGCCGGACCCGAGCCGCCTGGCCACCGAGTTCGCCCCGGAGTAGACGCGGCCGGACGGGTGGCGTCGCGCGTTGATGCGGGACGCCCCGGCCCACCGGCCTGAGCACGAGCCAGGGACCACGGGCCCATGCCGGCGGCGGGCCGGCAGACGGGTCACGCCGCGGCCGGCGTGAGCCCGGCGGCGGCCTCGAGGATGAGGTCCGCCGCGACCTGAGGCTGCGACGTGCGGCCGTCGTCGAGCGCGCGCAGAGCGTTCTGCTCAAGCCAGCGCTCGAGCTCGTAGACCGGGATCAGCCGCCGGCGCCACGGCGCACCACACGCAGTTCGTGGATGACGTGCTCCTCGAGGAAGTCGACGCTGACACCAAGGGCCTCGGCCGTCTCGCGCTTCGACAGCGCCAGACGCCCGAGCGCAGCCGCATCAGCCCGCTCACGCTGGCCCTCGATCGCCTGACGCACGGCGCCATAGCCCTGAGTCGCACGAGCCGTCAACTACCCACCCGTCGATTTCCCGCGGCGCCCGTTCGTGGGACAGCTTTGGGACAGTGACCACCTTTGTGAGGCGGTCTTGAGCGGTCTTGAGCCGCTCAACATCGACCACGCCCAGCACCAGCGCAGCGCTGGAAAAACGGCTTTGGTGCTGGGATTTCACGGTCTACAGGCGGAGAGACAGGGATTCGAACCCTGGGTACCCCTTACAGGGCACAACGGTTTTCGAGACCGCCCCATTCAACCGCTCTGGCATCTCTCCGGGGCCGCCTTCTCAGGCGAGTGCTGAAGGGTAGCGGTACGTCACGGAACTCGTCGGTGCGAGGTGGGCCGCGCGGCCGGAGGGCGATACGCCAGCTGGACCGTCATCCTTCACGGCGGTGGCGGAGCATCCGGATCCCCTGATTGCGCACTTTCTCAGCCTCGGGCTCATCGACGAGGAGGACATCGCGCTGGTTCAGAGCCTGTTGGAAGACGCGCGCGGGACCCTTGGCGTCCCCTTCGACGAGCACGACCTGGTCGGGGTCTCCCAGGCACTCGGTCGTGCGGCGGAACGTGTCGCGGCCGCCAGCGCCGACATCGTCGTGCGCCGCCTGGACGAACTGCCGGCGGGCCAGCGCGACGGCGCCCTGGACGACTGGCTGCGTTCGGTGATGCAAACGGCGACGACGGCGTTCGGTGTGCTCTACGCCCACCGGCTGCAGCGGATCGCGCACCGCCGACTGGCAGCGTCGCGGGAGACGAATCACCCGAGCCCGCCCCTCGCCGTCGGCTTCGTGGACCTGCGGGGCTCGACCGCGTTCATGATCGAGGGCAGCCCGGAGGAGATCGAGGCGCTGATCGACGAGCTGTACGCGGTCGGGCAGGCCGTGGCCAGCCGGAACGAGGTCGCCGCCGGCAAGTTCCTCGGCGACGGCGTCCTGCTCGTCTCCGCCGATCCCGATCGGCTGCTGCACGCGACGGCGGAGTCGGTGGTCGAACTGGGACGCCGCACGCCGCTCCGGGCCGGCGCGGGCATCGCGCGCGGCCCCGTCATCCGCCGTGCGGGCGACTGGCACGGCACGCCGGTGAACCTCGCCGCCCGCCTGGCCGAGCTTGCCGGCGCGGACGAGATCCTCCTCGACGCCGGCGCCACGGATGCGCACACCGTGATCGACCACTGGCGCGAGGTCATGCCACGCGGGCTGCCCCACATGCGGCCCGTCGCCGTGGTTCTGCCTTCCTGAGCATCCCGCGCGGCAGGCCGCCACCCACCGCGCTTGGACGCGCCGTCCGAGACCTGTGAAAGGATTGTGTCAGTCCGATGTTCGGGGGCAGCGTCGTGGTCGCACGTCAGTCGCAGCGCCGTGGGAAGCACCCAGTCCACGCCGGGGTACTGATGCTGCTGGCACTCACGGCGTTGGCGCTCGCGCCGTCCTCCGCGGACGCCGACCGCAGCGTCCGCCTGCGCGCGACGTTCGAGGGGCAGCAGGCGACCGCGACCTTCTCGGTTCCCGACGAATGGACGAGCGACACGCGGGCCAGCGGCGTGAGACTCACCGCCCCCTCCAGCCGTGACGGCTGCACCCACGTGCTCCAACTGGACGTCGACCTGCTGTACGTCGCGCTGACGCTGAGCTCCGCGGACTGGGTCATCTCGCGCCTCATCGGCCAGGGAACGCTCGTCGCCGGCGCCCCGGGTGCGTACAGCTGGGGCGTGGCGGCGCCGAAGGGGGCGCGCACGTCCACCGGGGCGGCGGCTCGCGCTGCCGGGACCGGGCGCTACGGCCTGATCATGTCCGAGATCCGGTCGTCCGCGGATGTGTCACGTGGCTGTCCCTCGTCCCAGGGGGCACGAGCCGCCAAGCGGCTGGCGAGGGTGTTGCAGGGGCTCGTACTCACCACGGCCAAGCGCCGTCGCTGACCGCGGCTCGCGCGCCCGTCTAACCAAAGCGCTCAGCCCCTGCCCACCGAACTCCCAGAGCGTTCTCATCCGCGCTACCGATGGTGTCACCATGACCTTCACCATCAGGCGGACGCGCACCATCATCACGGTCCACGGCGGCTTCGCCCTGGACGGTGGCAGGCTCGTCCACGCCGGCCCCATCCGCCCCCACATCGACGACCCGCGCCTCGTGGCGTCAGGCCGGCGCGGCCGCCGGCCGGCGGTGGTCGTGCCACCAGCCCACGAGCGCCAGCACGCTGAACGCCACCCCCAGGCCGCAGACCGCGCCCCAGCCACCGGCGGAGAAGGCAAGCGCTCCGGCAGCTGACCCGGCGGCGCCCCAGAGGAAGTTGTGCCCCATGTAGGCGGTCGTCACGCGACTGCGCGCCTCCGGCGCCAGCGCGTAGATCGTCGACTGGTTGAGGATGTGCTGCCCCTGCACGCCGAGGTCCAGCAGCACGATGCCGACGATCACCGCGAGCAGCGACGTCGTCCCGAGCGCGAGGAACCCCCAGCCGGCGAGCACGAGCAGCCAGAAGATGCCGGTGGCGGCGTGCTCGCGGCCGCCGTCGGACAGGCGCCCGGCGAAGCGTGCGGAGCCCGCGCCCACCAGCCCGGCGAGACCGAAGAGGCCGATCACCGCGTCGCCGTAGTGGTACGGCTCGCGCGAGAGCAGGAAGGTCAGCGTCGTCCACAGGGCCGAGAAGCTCGCCATCCCCATCGCGCCGTAGTGCATCCGCCGGCGCAGGACGCCTTCGCGGCGGACGAGCGTGCCGACGGACACGAGCAGGCGGCGGTAGGGCAGCGTCGACGGCGGCGGCGTGTCCGGCAGTGCCCGCCAGAGCGCCGCGGTGAGCACGAGCATCACGGCGGCACCGGCGACGTAGACCCCGCGCCAGCCGACGAGCCCGGCCAGCAGCCCGGAGACGGTCCGCGCCACGAGGATGCCGATGAGCAGTCCGCTCATGACCACCCCGACGACCCGGCCGCGGTCGTCCTCGGCCGCCAGTTCGCTGGCGAGCGGGACGAGCACCTGCGCGACGACCGAGGTGACACCGACGACGCCGACGCCGACCGCGAGGACGGCGATCGAGGGGGCGGCCGCCGTGAGCAGCAGCCCCAAGGTGGTGAGCAAGAGCAGCCGGCACACGAGGCGCCGGCGGTGCACGAGATCACCGAGCGGGACGACGAACACGAGCCCCGCCGCGTAGCCGATCTGCGAGGCGGTGACGATCAGGCCGGCGGTGGCGGTCGAGACGCCGAAGGCCTGAGCGATCGTGTCGAGCAGCGGCTGGGCGTAGTAGAGGTTGGCGACCGTCGCGCCGCACGCGACCGCCAGCAGGCGCACGAGCGCTCCGGACAACGGCGCGGGAGCCGTCGGCGTGGGGGCCGGCGCGGCGGGCGCGCGGGGAGCAGTGAAGGCCACCCGGTCAGGCTAGTGGGGTCGATCCGCCCGCCTGGGCTCGGCCCGGCGAGCCACCGGCCCAGCGCCCGGCGGGCGGGTGGTTTACGCGACCGTCGTCACCTCCGGGTCCGACAGCGGCCCGGTCCCGATGCGGTCATACGCAGGCGTCGCGCCGTACCCGACGAGCTCGGACGCGGGGATGAACTGCTCGGGGTAGCCGTACATCCCGTGCTCGCTGATGTCCAGGCCGGCGTTCTCCTCTGCGGCCGTCACGCGCAGGCCGTACGTGCGCTGGATGACCCAGAAGACCGCGTAGGACGTGGCGAAGACGAACGTGAAGACGACGACGACGCCCACGGCCTGCGACCCGAGCTGCGTCGGCGACCCGGTGTAGAAGAACCCACCCTGACTGCCGGGCAGGTTGTACTCCGCCAGGCGCGGCGCGGCGAAGAGGCCGCAGGCCAGGGCTCCCCAGACGCCGCAGACGCCGTGGGCCGCGAGCGCGCCGACGGGGTCGTCCAGGCGCTTCTCGATGGCCAGCACCGCCGCGACGACGATGACGCCGGCGACGCCGCCGATGATCGGCGCCGCCCACGGCTCGACGTAGCCGGCCGGGCCGGTGATCGCGACGAGGCCGGCGATCGCTCCGTTGCCCGCCATGCCGATGTCGAACGTCTTCGTCCGGCGCCACATCTCGAGCATCGCCGTCAACACGCCGGCGCCGCCCGCCAGCTGCGTGATGAGCGCAATGGTGCCGAAGCGCCCGTCCAGCGCGTTGAGCGTCGACCCCGGATTGAAGCCGAACCATCCGAGCCAAAGGATGAGGACGCCGAGGCCGAACAGCGGCATGTTGTGGCCCGGGATCGCCCGCGGCGCGCCGTCCGGGCCGAACTTGCCGCGGCGCGCGCCGAGCAGCAAGAGCACCGCCAGCCCGGCGGCCGCCCCCGTGACGTCGATGACGATCGAGCCGGCGAAGTCCTGCACATGGACCTTGGTGGACAACCACCCACCGCCGAAGATCCAATGCGCGACGAGCGGATAGATGACCATCGAGAAGACGATCGCGTAGATGACGTAGACGCCGAACTTGATGCGCTCCAGCGTCGTCCCCCAGACGATCGCCAGCGTCACCGCGCAGAAGGCGAACTGGAAGAACCACAGCGTCTCCAGCGAGACGCCGTTCTCCTTGGACGGGAACGCCAGCGCGAAGTGGCGGCTGACGTCGTCCCCGGCGAGGAACAGGCCGTGCGTGCCGATGATCGCCCCGTCGCCGCCGAAGCCGATCGCAAAGCCCACCGCCCAGAAGCCGATGCCGGCGATCGCGAAGTTCACGAGGACCTTGGCGACGACCGAGCCCGCGTTCTTGCCTCGGAC
>JAOPZJ010000283.1 GCA_025964155.1 Solirubrobacterales bacterium | reverse complement strand
GGCGGCCTGGCGCTCGGCGCGGGCGGCGTCGCGCCGCTCCTGTTTGGTGGGCTGTCTGGGTTCAGTCATGAGAAAGCGCTCAGACGGGAGCCTAAGAACGCTGCCTAAACCTCCCGTCAAGCGGGGGGCGGGACGGTGCCCTAGGCGGATCGGCCCGCTAGACCGGGCTCGAAGGGCTCGACGCCGCACTCGCCGATGCTACGCGCTACGAATAGCCGTAAGTCGCGTTGCCAGCATCAACGGTCCCGCGGGACAGCGCGCGGGACCACGAGCGTTGGAAGTATCGGCGCCTCACTCACCGACGGGGCCGCGCTAGACGACAGCACGCGATCAATGACCGACACGCGGCAGCCCCGGCCGCGCTGCACGGAGGAGGTTCTGCATTATGTCTCAACGAAAGCCCCTTGCTGTATTGGCGGCCGCCACGGCCGCACTCGCCCTCGCTGTCCCGGCGGCGAGCGCGAGCGCCGCGACGTTCGGGCCTGGGCCTGTCGCCGTTCCCAGGCCTGTCGTTCCCAGCCCGGTCATCAGCCCCGTGTACACGCCCTCCGCCGTGCTCTGCAGCACGTTGGTCTTCCAACTCAACGTTGCGGAGCTGGGGAACCCCATCCTGGCGAACGCGATCGGCGCGACGTTGATGGACATGGGCTGCGGGGGTGCGGCGATCTAGTCCGCTTGGCCGCCCGGCGTGACCGCTCCGGGCGATGCTGTCGTGAGCTCGGGGGCTCGACGCCCCCGAGCCCGGCGCTGAGATTGCCGCCCGAGCTCACGACGTTGCCTCAGGCCACCTTGCGGCGGCCGGCCACCAGGCCACCGGCGCCGAGCAGGACGCCGAGACCGCCGACCATCAGCGCCGCGATGGCCAGGCCGTTGCCGCCGTCGCCGTACGCGTCCCGGCCGACGGCGGGTCGTGCCGACGACCGATCTCGCCCGGCGGCGTCTGAGCGATGGTCAGGACATCGGTGTCCCAACCGGATCGGCCGCTACGAGGAGTGCCGCACGGAGGCCGCTTGCCGGCAGGCCTGCCAGACGTCCCACGGTCGCATCGGGAGCTCGTGCAGCCGCACGCCGATCGCTGCGGTGATGGCGTTGGCGATCGCGGGCGCGGTGGTGATGATCGAGGATTCGCCGAGTCCCTTGGACCCGAACGGCCCCGGCCCGTCGCCGCGCTCGAGGAAATGGCTCTCGAGGCGCGTGGGGATGTCATGGGCCAGCGGCACGCGATAGTCGACGGGCGACGGGTTGCGCAGATAGCCCTCGACGAACTCGAGCTTCTCCGAGAGCGCGTGTCCGAGGGCCATGACGACGCCACCGCGCTCCTGACCGTGGGCGGCGAGGGGATTGAGGACGCGACCGGCGTCGCCGACGGTGATGAAGTCGAGCACCTCGACCGCACCGGTCTCGGGGTCCACGGCCACGCGCGCTGCGCCCACCGACCCCTCCCAGTACCCGGCACGCAGGCCGAACGCGGTCGCGGCCTCGGGCTCGGCCTGGTCGACGTGTCCCACGCCGACGACCTCGCCACCGAGCCCGGAGCCGCGCGCGGTGATCAGCTCCTTGCAGGAAAGCCGGACATCCGCGCCGACAACGGCACCGTCGCGCAGCTCGAGCTGCATGACATCGATGCCGGTGCGCGCGGCCGCAAGGTCGAGCAGCTGCCTGCGGGCGTCCTCGGCCGCGCGCTGTGCGGCCAGGCCGAGATGCACGGTCATCCGGCTGGACGACGTGCGCTGGTCGAACGGAGTGATGGCGGTGTCCGGGCCGACGACCCGGACGCGGTCGGTGCCCAGACCGAGCGTCTCCGCCACGACGCGCGCAAGCATCGTGTGGCCGCCTTGACCCATCTCGACGCCCGCGGCCAGGATCGTCGCGGAGCCATCCTGGTGGATGCGGGCGATCGCGGTCGACGGGAGACGGCCGGAAGCGGTGTTCTTCGCCCCGACGGCGACGCCGGTGCCGATGAGCCGGCCGTCGGCGGCGCGTGCTGGTCGTCGGTCGCCGAGGCGTGTGATCGCGATGTCCAACGCGGCCGGCAGGTCGCAGTCGAGCGGGAGGTCCCCGGGCGAGAAGTCGTCGCCGAGCCCGAGCAGGTGTTGACGGCGCAGCTCGACGGGGTCGACGTCCAGCGCCGCGGCGATGTCGTCCATGTGGCATTCGCAGCCGTGGATCGGCTGGCTTGCGCCAAAGCCGCGGTAGGCGCCGGCGGGCACCTTGTTCGTGTAGACGGCGAAGGCGTCCACCTGGATGTTGGGGATCGCGTAGGGGCCGGGTGAGCGGTAGCCGGCCTGACGGATCACGCGTGGGCCCTGGTCGGCGTAGGCGCCGGTGTCGAACAGCAGCTCGACGCGGCGCGCGACGATCCTCCCGCCGGTGATGCCGCTCGTGTATCGCACGACGGCGGCATGCCGGCCCGACGATCGGAATGACTCCTCGACGGTGAGCTCGAGCCGGACGGCACGCCCGGTGGCCACCGCCGCGACCGCCGCGAGGGGCACGACGTTGACGTACTCCTTGCTGCCGAACGATCCGCCGACGTAGGGGACGATGACCCGTACGTCGCTCTCGGCGCGACCGAGCAGGTTCGCGAGCGCCTGCACCATGAGGAACGGGTACTGGTTCGGTGTGTGGACGACGAGCCGGCGCCCTGAGGGAATCGCCACGGCGATGTGGTTCTCGAGGGCGTAGTGCTGCAGCGGTGGGAGGCGATACTCGCCCGACACCACGAGCTCCGCGGCCGCCAGCGCGGCGTCAGGATCGCCGCGGCGGTCGTGGTACTGGCCGGCCAGGTTGCGCGACGGGTCGTGCCCGGACGACCATGACCCCGCGAACTCACCGGATTCGGCGGCCGCGTGCAGCAGCGGCGCGTCGGGTGCCAGGCCCTCTTCCGGGGTCGCGACGACCTGCAGCGCGGTCAGTGACACGTTCACGGCGGCGGCGGCGTCCCGGGCGGCGGCCGGGGACTCTCCGAGCACCAGCGCGATCGGCTCGCCCTCGTAGCGCACGACGTCCTCGGCGAGGAGGGGCATGTCCTTGATCGCCGGACCGAAGCGGTTGGCGGTCACGAAGGGCTCAAGCTCCGCCGCGGTCAGGACCGAGTGGACGCCCAGCCACGCTCGTGCGTCCGCCACGTCGATGCGATCGATCCGCGCATGCGGAAGCGCACTGCGGACGATCACCGCGTGCAGCGCTCCTGGCACATGCATGTCGGCGGTGAAGCCCGCAGCACCGGTGACCTTGTCGCGCGCGTCGATCCGCGGCGCGGACCCGCCGACCTCGCGGTAGGACGCTGTCATCGCTTCAGCTCGTCCGACGCCTCGCGGATCGCCGCGATGATCGGCTCATAGCCGGTGCAACGGCAGATGTTGCCGTGCAGCTCGCGGCGGATCGTCTCGTCGTCGGGGTCCGGGTCACGACGCAGGAGGGCGACCGCGGTAAGGACGAATCCCGGGGTGCAGAAGCCGCATTGCAGCGCACCGTGCTGCGCGAACGCGCGCTGGATCGGGTGCAGCTCTCCACCCGCGCGCGCGTCGGCGAGGCCCTCGATGGTCAGCACCTCGCGACCGTCGATCTCGGCGGCCAGCAGGGTACAGGCGCTCACCGGCTGCCCATCCAGCAGCACCGTGCACGTCCCGCAGAGCTCGAGCGTGCACGAGGCCTTGGCGCCCGTCAGGTCAAGGCGCTCGCGAAGCAGCTCCAGCAAGGTCTCGTGGACGGGAACCGTCTGCTGGAACGGGTCTCCGTTGATGGTCGCGGTCAGCGGCAGTTCCTCGGGCACGCGACGGCTCCTCAGCGCTTCCGGGCGGACCACAACGGTCCAGACGCTGCCCGGCCTCGGCCGATGAGCAGCCCACAGAGGAACGCCAGGCACGTCGCCAGCAGCGGCCAGAAGTCGGCGTTCGCCGTGCGGTGCAGCGGCCGGCCGGCCGGCGTGGGACCGGCGAGCGCGCGCGGCGGTGTCGCCGGCGTCGGGCCGGACCCGTTCGTCGAGGTGCCCACCTCGCCGCCCTGAAGCGTGGTGGCAAGGTTGCCGGCGAACTGCTCCAGCATCCGTGCGGAGACCCGTTCGACCGCGCTGGCGCCGAATTGCATGATGCGCCCGCGCAGCTCGAGCTCGGAGACGATCCGGACGACGCTTCCGCCGTCGCCGGCGCTGACGCTGGTGGTGATCGTCGCGAGCCCGCTGCCGTTCCCGCGCTCGTCCTCGGCCGAGGCGCCGAGCACCGTCCGCAGCGCTTCTTGGTCCAGCTCCAGGACGCGCACCGCGCCGCGGAACTTCGCGCTGATCGGCCCCAGACGCACCTGCATCGTGCCGCCGAGCTCATCACCGACGGCGAGGGGTGCGTCGGTCGGGCGCGGGTCCAGCGTAACTCCCGGGAGACACGGGGCCAGGCGGCCTGGATCGGCGAGCAGCGCGAAGATCGCCGCCGGCTCACCCGGGATGAAGAGGTCTTGCTCGAAAGTCGTCACTGGACTGATAACTTACCATCATGATCAGCTCGTCGCGGCGAGGACGCCCGCAATAGGACCCGGGGCACGACTTCCGCCATTCTCGCTTCATCGCCCCACCTCACTCGGCGAGGCGTGCCGGCTGCTGTCTGAATCTCCGGAGCACACACACGTCTACGCCGGCGGTACCGAGTTGCTGCTCGTGCTGCGCGCCGGCATGGCTACGGTGCGGTCGCTCGTGGACGTGAAGAGCGTCCCCGGAATGGCGAGCTGCTGGACGGCATCCTCCGGCTCGCTGCGGATCGGCGGCGCCGTGCCGCACGCGCGCCTGACCGCGCTGAACGGCTTCGCGGCGCTGGCCGAGGCGGAGGGCTGGGTAGGGAACGTGCGGGTCCGCAACACGGGGACGCTGGGCGGCAACCTGTGCTTCGGTGAGCCGCACGGCGACCCCCCCACGGCGCTGCTCGTCCACGACGCGCGAGTGCGGCTGGCGAGCGTCCGCGGTGAGCGCGAGCTGAGCCTGGACGAATTTCACGTGGGCGTCCTGGAAACCGCCCGCGAGCCGGACGAGGTCCTGACGCAGGTGATCGTCCCCGAGCTGCCCCGCCATGGGACCGCGTACCTGCGGTTCGCGGCGGCCGAGCGGCCGAGCGTCGGTGCAGCGGCAGCGACG
>JAOPZJ010000258.1 GCA_025964155.1 Solirubrobacterales bacterium | reverse complement strand
ACGACGCCGTCTCGCTCGTCTGGTCCATGCGACCGTCGCTCCTCGCGCAGCCCGACCCCGCCGGCGTGCGAGCCTGGACCCTGGTCCGGCTCACCGGCATCCTCATCGACCGCTTCGTCTGGGATGGCTACAACGAAGCACAAGTTCCATCACGGTTGCCGAGCCGCTCTGCCAGACCGCACGGCATCATGGGGAGATGGCCGAGCGTGCCGCTCTGTATGACCGCATCGGTCTCACGTATTCGACGAGCCGAAAGGCTGACCCGCGCCTTTCCGCTGTGATCCGCGGCGCGCTTGGCGATGCAAGCAGCATCGTGAACGTGGGCGCAGGCACTGGCGACTATGAGCCGTCCGGGCCGGACGTCCTTGCCGTAGAGCCCTCAGAGGTGATGATCGCCCAGCGCCCGGCCGGTAGCGCTCCGGCCATTCGAGGAGTCGCCGAAGCTCTGCCGCTTGAGGACGCCAGCGTCGACGCCGCGATGGCGATCATCAGCGACCACCACTGGACAGACAGACCGGCCGGGCTTCGGGAGATGCGCCGCGTGGCGCGGAAACGCATCGTGTTGGTGAACTCCGATCCCAGTGCCGCCAACGGGTTTTGGCTAACGCGCGACTACTTGCCCGGGTTCCTTGATCTGATCCCCGAGGACTACCGCGCGCCTGGATACTGGCGCCAGGAGCTTCAACGGCTCCTCGGCGACATCCGGGTTCACGTCATCCCCGTACCGCACGACTGCACCGACGGCTTCTACCAAGCGTATTGGCGGCGGCCCGGCATGTATCTGCGAGCAGACGTTCGCCGCAACATCTCCGTCTTTCACCGCTTGCCCGCCACGGACGTGAACCGTGCCGTGCAGCGCCTGAGCCACGACCTCGACAACGGCACGTGGCACAAACGCCACGATGCCCTGACCAGCCGCCCCGAACTCGACGTCGGCCTCCGGCTGGTAGTAGCCGAGCTCGGCTGACCGACCGCGCGTCACGCTCGTCGAGTGCGTCCTGTGCTCGCTCGACCGCTCCTGTTCGTCCGTTGCGGTAGTCGCGTGGGAACCGAAGCCGCTCCTCGTCGTGCCTCAAAGCGACAGCGCGGCGCGGGTCGGCCTTGCCGGGCGCACCGCTGTCGAGACTCGTCCATTGCGACAGTGGCGCGACAAAAACCCCTCCATTCACGCAGCATCGCTGCACGGTGGGAGAGCGGCGATGCATGAAACGGATGTGCCGGAATAACGCAGCGTTGCCCTGGCCCTTGAGCGACGGGGTACGCTCGGCGATGTGGGCTTCTCGCTCGTCGCGCGCACCGAGGCGTCTTCTGTGCGGGGCGGCCTCGTTCGGGGATTGCGCCGGGTGGTTGCGCCGTGAGCGAGGACGGGTTCGTCGGGGATCGCCTGGCCTTTTATGAGGCGCTGCTGGAGCACACCGAGGACGCGATCGTGGGCGTCGATCGTGACTGGCTGATCACAGTCTGGAGCAAGGGCGCCGAGCGCATGTACGGCTGGAGCGCCGTTGAGGTCCTTGGCCGGCACGTCCCGAGCTTCGTGCGAATGAACCTGACCCAGCAGGAGCGTGCGGAGACACGGCGCGAGATCGCCGAGCGCGGGCGCTGGCGCGGCGAGGCGACGGTCCAACGCAAGGACGGATCGATGGTGGCGGTCGAGGTCATCAACGTCGCCGTGCGTGATCGCCGCGACGAGATCACGGGCTATCTCGGCATCCACCGCGACATGACCGAGCGCAAGCTCGCGGAGCGGGCGTTGCGCGACGCGCAACGGCGGAGCGAGACGATCCTGGAGAGCATCGGGGACAGCTTTTTCGCGCTGGATCGCCGGTGGCGCTACGCCTACCTCAACGAGCAGGCGCTGCAGAGGGTACGAACCGCAAAGGGCGCGGAGCTCGCTCGTGAGGACGTGCTCGGGCAGAACTGCTGGGAGTTCATCCCCGGCACGGTCGGCACCGCGTTTTACCGGGAGCTGCACCGCGCCGTACGCGAGCACACGACGGTGGGCTTCGAGGCGTACTCGGCGGCGACCGATACGTGGACGGAGGTGCGCGCCTATCCCTCGGCGGACGGTCTGTCGGTCTACGCGCGTGACGTCAGCGAGCGCAAACGCGCCGAGGCGGCGCTGCGCGAGGCGCAGAGGCGCAGCGAGACGATCCTGGAGAGCATCAGCGACGACTTCTTCGCCCTGGATCGCGAGTGGCGCTACACCTACGTCAACGAGCGAGGCCTGGCTGAGGCCCGACGGATCCCGGGACGGGACCTCACGGCCGCGGACCTTCTCGGCGCGAATATTTGGGAGCGGTTCCCGCAGTTGATCGGCACGACGTTCGACCACGAGTCCCATCGGGCGCTGCGCGAGCAGACGGTGGTGGAGTTCCAGCAATGGTCGCCGGTCACCGGGCGGTGGGTGGAGGCCCGTGTGTATCCGTCAGACGCCGGGTTGTCGATCCACCTGCACGACATCTCAGAGCGCAAGGCGGCGCAGGAGGAGATCAGCAGGCGGGCGGAGCAGCAGGCGCTCGTGGCGGAGCTGGGTCAGCGCGCGCTGGCGAGTGACGATCTTCAGCCGCTGCTCGATGAGGCCGTCGGCCTCGTTGCCCGGACGCTCGACGTCGAGCTTGCGGGGGTCGCTGAGATCGCGCCGGACCACGAGCAGATCGTCTTGCGCGCCGGCGTCGGGTGGCAAGAGGGCGTGGTCGGACGGCGGATCGGGCACGAGCGACGGGACTCCCTGTTCGGCTACACGCTGCGGTGCCCGGAGCCCGTGATCGTCGACGACATGGCGACGGACCGGCGGTTCACGGCCAGTGCGACCGCGCGAGACCACGGGGTGGTGAGTGCGCTGAGCGTGATGATCGAAAGCCCGGGCGAGCCGTTCGGCGTGCTCGCGGCGCTGTCGACGCTCCGGCGGACGTTCTCGTCGTCTGATTTGAGCTTTGTGCAGGCGGTCGCCAACGTCCTCGCGAGCGCCGTCGAGCGCAGCCGCGCCCAGGAGCGGCTCGGAGAGGTGCGCGAAGCCGAGCGAAGCCGGATCGCCCGCGACCTGCACGACGACGCGCTTCAGGAGCTGACCGACGCGCTGGTCCAGGCCGATCGCGGCCGTTCCGCAGGACTGACGCCGGACGCGGCCGGTCGGCTGATCTCGACGCTCAAGCACGTCGGTCAGCAGTTGCGCGGCGCGATCTACGACCTACGTGTCAGCGACGACGTCCACCGGCCGTTCCCCGACGCGCTGCGCACCCTCATCGACGTCCAGCGCTCGATGGCCGTGGACTGCGAGGTCGACCTCGACATCGGCCCTGGGCCCCGGATCGGCGTGCTCGGCAACCGCGGCACCGAGGTCCTGCGCATCGTCGGCGAGGCGCTGACCAACGCCCGCCGACATTCCGGCGCACGCCACGTCCTGGTCACCGCACGCGGCTCCGAGGACGGCGGGCTCCTCGTGGACGTGACCGACCACGGCCGCGGCTACGACCGGGCCGACGAGCCCTCCGGCACCGGAGGGAGAGGCATCCAGGGGATGCGTGAGCGGGCCGCCCTCCTGGGCGCCGATCTCGACATCCGGAGCACGCCGCGAACCGGCACAACGGTGCGGATCTCGCTTGGCGGCGCGCGCGACGCGCGGCCGCGTGGGACGGCACGGATCCTGCTCGTCGAAGATCACGCCGTCGTCCGCCAGGCCATCGCCGCGATGTTCGAGCACGAGCCCGATCTCGATGTCGTCGCGCAGGCAGGCTCACTGGCCGAGGCGCGCGGAATGCTGCACGACGTCGACGTCGACGTCGCGATCCTCGACCTCGGCCTGCCCGACGGCCGCGGCGGCGACCTGATCAGCGACCTGCGGGACGTGAACCCACGCGCACAGGCGGTGGTCCTCAGCGCCAGCCTCGACCCGATCGAGATCACGCGCGCCATCGACAGCGGTGCCGCGGCGGCCCTGGACAAGACCGCCGAGCTCGACGAGCTCGTCGACGCCGTCCGGCGACTGCACCGCGGCGCCGCGCCGCCGCCCTAGCCGAGCGCGACCGCTGCACGCCACCTGCCCTGCCAGGCAGCCTGCCTCGACCTCGGCGCTGCCCAAGACCACAGTCATTCCGGTCCGGAGCACCGGCGCCCGCCCGACCCGCTACTCCTTCGGACGTCCGATGCGGAAGTCGCGAATACGCTTCGCCCTGTGAACGCGACAGTGGTCGAGCTCGTGGCGACGGCCACCGCAACGTCAGAAGCGACCGGACGGAGGGACGTCGACGTGTGCTTGGCGGCCCGCCTCAGCGACGACCGCCAGGTGGTCCTTCTCAATGGCCGCGGCTTCACCACCACCGGTGCGCACCAAGCGCTCCGCCCTCAACGGGAGCCCGATGACGACGACCTGTTCATCTGCGCATGGTGCGTCGGGCCGGACGAGAAGTACGACGACCGCACCGACAAGGACATGGCCGACGCGCACTTCGGCGCTCTTGCGAAAAGTCTTCGCGCGGCCGGTGTCCGCACGACCGCCGCAGCCCTCATGTCGGCGCCGTTCCGGGTCACCTGGGACGCGACGCAACGCCTGTGGCCTGAAAGCCTCGACTGGTACTGACGCAAACCAGTGCCGCTTCTCGTCGTGGCTGTCGCAAGAACTCCTCTGGTTACGCAGCATCGCTGCGCGTTGGGAGAGCGGCGACGTCTGGGGCGCGGATTCGGCCCCGAACTCCCACTCGGGGCGCACCTTGCCGAGCTGGGAGCGGTGGGCTGTCCAGCAGTTGCGTCGGCAACATCGCGTCGGGGCATTTATGCAACAGCCTCCGTCCAAAGCGAAAGGGGGCGCACGCGGTGAGCGCGCCGAGCCGGAGCGGGGCCGGGCGACTATTCAGCGGCTCGCCGGGCGCGTAGAGTTGGCCGGGAGTTGGTGCGCAGTGCTCGATCACGGCGATGGAAGGAAGCCGGCGTGAGCGACACCAGGATGAAGGCCGTGCTCGTTGATCGCGTGCGCACGAAGTGGCACGCGCGGCGAGCGCGAAGCCTCGACCGGGCCAAGCGAAACAACGACTACCAACGCGACAGGGAGCGGCGCGGCGAGGTCGGCCGCCACGGCGTCGGTGAGAATGGCGGCTGGGGGGGCGCGTAGCGGGGCGCCGCGCAGGCCAGACGCGGCGAATAGACACGTGCGCGTGCCATGCAAGGCGGCACCCTCGTTCCCTCTCGGTTCCCCGCGCGTCGCCGTCCGTCCAGCAGCGGCAGCCGGGCGCCCTCGATGGACTACGATCCTGACCGTAAGAGGAGCGCGCGTCCTCGGAACATCGTGCCTCGCTCGTCCAAAACCGATCCCTGGAATGGCAGAGCCTCGGCGATGGCCAGACACCTGTTACACGTGTCGTTGGGCCTCGTCGTGGCGGCGATCGTCGCTGAGTCTGTCGCCGCGCCGTACTGGGTCGTCAAGCTCATCGTCGCCGTTGGGGCGCTGACGTTGATCCTTCAGGTACCGGACACCATCGAGCGCTGGCGTGCAACCCGGAATCGCGACGTGGACGCGCGACCGACTGGCGAATAGCACGGCGATCGGGAGCAGGCGTGGTTTGTCATCGATGCCGTCGAGGCGATGGATCTGGCGGAGTTCTACGGGGTCTATCGCCAGGACGGCCACGGCCGCGCGGCGCACGAGCCGTCGATGATGCTGACGTTGTTGATGTAGCACGGCCGGGGTGCTCGGGCAGTTCGGCACCAAGGAGGAGCTGCAGCTCGCGGCGCTCGACGCCGCCCGCGCCATCTACCGCCGCGAGGTGTGGGAGCGCGCGCAGGACGCGCCGGCCGGCCGGACGCGGCTGCTCGCCATCGCCGACGCATGGCTCTCCTACCTGGCGCGCGACGTCTTCCCCGGCGGCTGCTTCATCACGGCGGCGTCGTGCGAGTTCGACGACCGCCCGGGCCGCGTGC
>JAOPZJ010000217.1 GCA_025964155.1 Solirubrobacterales bacterium | reverse complement strand
TCCACTGCCGTCACGCCCGTCACCGACGATGCGTTCACCGCCACCGTCCTGCAGTCCGACCTCCCCGTCGTCGTGGACTTCTGGGCGCCGTGGTGTGCCCCGTGCCGCGTCATGGCACCGGTCTTCGAGGAGCTTGCCGCCGCCTGGCCGCACGCGCGCTTCGTGAAGGTCGACATCGACCGTGAGCAGCTCACCGCCGCGCGCTACGGCGTCCTGGCCGCGCCGACGCTCATCGTCTTTCGTGCCGGCTCGCCGGTGCTGACGCTCGTCGGCAGCCGCCCGCGCAAGCGCCTGGAGCGGGAGCTGTCAGCGGTCGTGAACCCGGTCAGCCGTTGATGGTCAGCACCTGAAGCAGGTGTTCGTGCAGCAGCTCGGCCGCCGGGCTGAGGGCGCCCGGTCCGGTGAGCAGCACGGTGCACAGCTCCGGCGCCCGGCCGCCGGCGGGCACTGGGTGCGCGACCGCCAGCGCGCCGGCATCCTCGGCGGCGATCCATGACGCGGGGACGACGGCCAGGCCCAGCCCGGCCCGGGCCAGCGCCAGGACGGCCGCCGGGTCGGCGGCCTCCAGCAGCGGGACGGGGCTGAACCCCTCGGCCTGGCACGCCTGCAGCACGACCTCACGCAGCGCGGTGCCGCGCTCGGCGAGGATCAGCGTCCGTTCACGCAACGCGGCGATGGGCACCGCCGCGCGCGCGGCCAGCAGCGTGTCGTCCGCGGTGCCGACGATGACGAGTGGCTCCGTGGTGAGCACGTGCGCCGTCGTCCCGGGCGGCGGCGGCAAGCTCGTGAGCGCGACGTCGACCGCCCCCTGGGACAGAAGCGTCAGCGCCTCCTGCGCCGAGCCCTGCCGCAACGCGATCCGCACATGGGGGTGGGCGAAGTGGAACGCGGCCAGCCGCCTGGGAGGGCAAGGGCGTCCGCCGGGGGGCGCAGCTCCACGCCCGGATCCTACGGCGGGTCAGGCGGCCTCGACGGCGTACCAGCCGCGACCTTCCTTGCGCACCAAGCCGTCCTTCTGCAGTTCGGGCATGACGCGGTAGAGGTAGTTCTGCGCGATACCCATGGCCTGGGCGAGCTCGGGGATCGTGATGCCCGGCTGCCCGCGCACGGCCTCCAGCGCCTGCTTGGAACGCGTCCCCGAGCCCTTGGGCCGGCCGCGGCTCGCCCCACCGCTCGAGGCGCCACCGGAGGTGGGGCGGCTCTGGCGACGGGACCGCTCCCCACCGCCGCCGATGTGCGGCACCGACACGCCGTCCAGTGCCGCCGCCGCTGCCTCCAGCCGATGAAACTCGTCCACCAGGGGACGCAGCTCTTTCAGGCGCTCGTGGATCTCGCGCTTCTTCTCATCAAGAAAATCAGTCATGGTGAAGTTCACTCTGCCTGAAACTGTTCAAAGAATCCACCGTGCCATGGTTGCTGCGTTGAAGTAAAAATGCCGGCGCGTCAACCGGATAGTGTCGCCGGCCATGCGCCACCGCATTGCCGTCATCGGAACCTCGGAGACCACCCGCAGCGTGGCCCTGCTGTTGGTGGCGCGCGATGACAGCCACGTGCTGCTGACCGGGGAGGACGGCCGCCCGCTGCAGGCAGCCGCCACGGCACTCGGCGTCGAGCCCTCCGTGGACGGGCCGGTGCACGTCACCGAGCTCACCGCGGCTGACCTCGTCGTCGTCTGCGAGGCCGACGGCGTCCCGGTGCACGAAGTGCGTCAACGCGCCCCCAGCGCCCTGCTCATCGTCGCGACAGCAGACCCGGAGGGTGACGCACGGTCCCTGCAGGATCACCTGCGCTGGCCACGCCAGCGTGTGATCGGGATCGACGCGCAGGCCGCCGGCGCGCCCGCGGCCCAGCGCGCGGCGGCCGCCGTACGCCTTGTCAACTTCGTGCTCGCCGACCGCGGGCAGACCGTCGAGGCGACCGTGCAGAGGACCGCGGAGGGCGGGGACGGCGCCTGGGGCAGCGTCCCCGTCATGATCGGCGCGGTCGGCGTGCGGTCGATCCCGGCCGACGGCGTCGCGCCCGGACTCAGCCTTCCAGCAGGCGCTTGAGGTTGGACAGCGAGGCGTGCGCCTCCTTCTGCGGCAGCCCGCCGACGAGCGCCGTCGCGGCGGCGGCGCCCAACGGGCCCATCGGGGCCTTGAACTCGTTGCGGTAGTGAAAGCGCGTGCCCCCGTCGATCGGCTCGAGGCGATAGCCGGTCTCGGCCTTGGAGCGTGCCGGCCCCTTGCCGACCCACTCGGCCCGGTGGGGCGCCTCACACTGCACGAGCTCCCACCGCACCTTGAACTTGGCCCCGCGGAGCGCGAGCGTCTGCTCCATCCAGGAGCCGACGGCCGGCACGCCCTCGGAGTGCTTGCCGAGCTTCTTGTGGATGCTCACCCACTCGCCCAGGCGCTCGACGTCCATGACGACCGCCCAGACCTCCTCGGGCGTGGCGGCGAGGTCAATCTGGGTGATGACGGGATCGCTCATATGGTGGGAAACCTATCGCCCGGTTCCTGGTGCAGAGCGCTCAGCGCGCCGCCAGGACCTCTACGGCCTCCCAGTCACGCAGCGCGCGCTCGATCGACGCGTCGAAGCGGTGCAGGCGCACCCCGAAGCGGCCGGCGGCGTCGTGAGCGGGGTCGACCAGCAGGTCGCTGCCCAGGCTCTCCATCAGCGGCTCGATGAGCGCGGGGTCCTCCCCGGCGATCGCCGCGGCGACCTTTGAGGCGATCGGCGTGACGCTGAGCGGCAGCGCCAGCGTGGGACGGTGTACGAGCATGTGATCGCGGATGCGCCGGATCAGCTCGCCGTAGGTGACGATGTCCGGCCCGCCGATGTCGTAGGTGTGCGAACCGGTGACGTCCGTGCGCGTGCCGGCTGCGTGCAGGAGCGACAGCACGTCCCGCTCGTCGATCGGCTGGGTCCGGAACTGCTGCCATGAGGGCAGCGGGAGGATCGGACTGCGCTCGACGAGACGCACGAGGAAGCGGAAGGACCGTGACCCGGCGCCGATGACGATCGAGGCGCGGAAGGCGACGGCCTCAGGAGCGCTCTGAAGCAGGATCTCCTCGACCGCCAGTCGGCTGCCCAGGTGGCGCGAGATCGCGTGGTCGGTCGGGATGAGTCCGCCGAGATAGACCACACGCCGCACGCCCGCAGCGCGCGCGGCCCGCGCGAAGTTCGTCGCCGCCGCGGCCTCCGTCGCGTCGAAGCCGTCCGTCGTCTTCTCCATCGAGTGGATGAGGAAGTAGGCGACGTCCACGCCGTCCAGCGCGCGCTCCAGGCCCTGGCCGGTCACCGCGTCACCGGCGACGATGGCATCGACGGGAGCGACGACCTTCGCCGGGGTGCGGGCGAAGGCGCGGACCGTGTGCCCCGAGGCCTTGAGCCGGGGGACGATGGCGGCGCCGACATAGCCGGAGGCACCGGTGACGAGAACAAGGGACATCGGTCCTGCAGGGTACGGCGGCAGCGCGCAATACGATCGCTGGCCGCCATGGAGATCCTTCGCGACCTGCAGGTCAAAGCGCGTGCAACGCTCCCTCGACCCGTGTACGACTACTTTGCCGGCGGGGCGGGGGACGAGCGCACGCTCGCGGAGAACGACGCGGCCTGGCGTGCGCTGTGGCTCGTACCGCGCGTGCTGACCGGAGTGGCCGTGGCCGACCCGTCCGTGGAGCTGTTCGGCCGGCGTCTGCGGGCCCCGCTCCTCCTGGCGCCGGTCGCCGCGTTGCGCCTGCTGCATCCCGATGGGGAGGTCGCCTGTGCGCGCGCGGCCGCGGACGCCGGCACCGTCTTCTGCCTGTCCACGCGGGCGACCGCCGACCTGGCCGAGGTCGCCGCCGCCGCGCCTGACGCGCCGCGCTGGTTTCAGCTCTACATGGGACCGGACCGCGGGACGGTCGCCGAGATGCTCCGCCGTGCCCGCGAGCACGGCTACGAGCAGATCGTGCTGACCGTCGACCTGCCCGTCGCCGGGCGCCGGGACCGCGAAGACCGCCACGGGCCGGTCGCCTTCCCGGCCGGCGTGACGCTCGCCGACCACCTCGGGGGCGTGACGGACCCGGCAACGGCCAAGCCCGTGGTGGGTGGCTGGCAGGCGTTGACGTGGGAGGACGTGGCGTGGGTTCGTGAGGTCAGCAACCTGCCCGTGATGGTCAAGGGCATCCTCACCGCCGAGGACGCCCGCCGGGCGGTCCGGGCAGGCGCGAGCGCCATCGTCGTCTCAAACCACGGTGGGCGGCAGCTGGACGGCTGCCTGCCGACAGCCGTGGCGCTGCCCGACGTGACCGCTGCGGTGGCGGGCGCCGTCCCGGTGCTGGTGGACGGCGGCATCCGTGACGGCGGAGACGTCGTGCGCGCGCTGGCTTGCGGCGCGTCGGCGGTCCTCATCGGACGTCCGTACGCGTGGGCACTGGCGTGCGGCGGGCAGGCCGGAGTCGCGCGCGTCCTCGAGGCGCTGATCGCCGACACGGCGCGGACGATGGCGCTGGTGGGCGCCGCGAGCGTCGCGCAGGTCGGACCCGCCCATGTCCGGCCCTCCCATCCGTAACGGCTCACCAACGACGGCGGTGGGATCGGCAAAACGTCCGGCCATCGAAAAAACACGCGCAGGATGCGGGACCAACGGTCGCGGATGGGGGTGAAATGTGCCTCAGGAGGCCTGTTCTGGGGTGCCCCACGAAAAGCTCGGCATTTGCGGAAAGGGCCAGATCCAGAAAGGTGCGCGGAGCGGGAATCGACGTTGCACGCGTCGAAGCAGCTGTGCTCTTCTGGCGCTCGTCGTCGAGGGAGAAGCCCCGGCACGGAACATTGGTAAGGGTGTCGCGCAGATATGGCGAAGGTTCGTGGGGCAGGTCGCAAGGTGTCGTGTGAGCAGTGCTTCTTCCGGTGCAACCTCCTGTGTTCGCTGGAGCTCGCCGCCCCCTGCACGACCTTCCGTCCCGACTCACCCGAGGGCCTCAAGCCCCCGCAGCAGATGCGCTTCGAGTTCCGCTCCGAGCAGCGCACCCGCGCTGCCTGGGCCTTCCCCTCCGCGCAGGAGCAGGCCGCGATGCACGCGGGCGTCGGCGCGTAGAAGCCGGCTCAGGCGCTGACGTCAGCTGCGTGCCCGGCGCGCGATCCAGGCGACGCCGGGAGTGTCCGACAGTCCGTGGGCGAGGATCGAGCAGACGACGCAGAAGGCCGCGATGTTGAAGATGCGCTCGCCCGTCTGGCCGAGACCTGCGGTGACGACGAGCAGCGAGAAGGCCATCGTCGCGACGCCGCGGGGGCCGAACCAGGCCATGAACGTCTTCTCCGCGAGGCTGGTCTCGGTCCCGGCCAGCGCGAGGAAGACCCCGATCGGCCGGGCGACGACCAGGGCGACGACCGCGATCACCACCGTCGCCACGCCGTCGTCGAAGAGGCCGCCGAGCGTCAGCAGGGATCCGAAGAGCACGAAGACGCCGAGCTTGGCGAGCTCCACGATGTCGTCCGCCCGCCGCTCGAACGCGCGGCCGATCTCGGGCCGGCGGATGCCGAGGGTGATCGCGCAGGTGAAGACGGCGATCAGCCCGTTGCCGTGCGGTGGCAGCACGGTCGTGCCGTAGGTCGCGAACGCCACCCCGAGCGCGAAGAGCGACTGCTGATGCGCCGGGATCGTCTCCTGGAGGCCCTTCCCTCGGGGCATGAGCAGCGACGCGAACCAGCCGAGCCCGACGCCGAAGACGAGCCCCAGCCCGACGTCCTGCAGGACGAACTTCCACACCACGAAGTCTTCGCCGCCGGACCCGAGCACCATCACGAGCGCCAGGACCGGGGCCAGGGCCAACCCGTCGTTCAGCCCGGACTCGAGGTTCAGCGAGTGGCGCACGAGCCGCGGGACCCGCGGGTTCGTCACCACCCCGGACGACAGCACGGGGTCGGTGGGCGACAGCAGCACCCCGACGAGGAAGGACTCCGTCCACGACAGGTCCGTCAGGGCCTTCGTGACGACGGCCACTACGGCGCAGGTGACCGGCATCGCGATCACGAGCTTGCGGGCCGGCAGGTGCCACGCCTTCTGCAGCAGCTCGGCCTCGACGTGGAGCCCGTCTCGGAAGAGGAGCACGATGAGCGCGACGGTCGCCACATCGGTGACGAACTCCGAGCTCGTGGAGAAGTCCAGCAGTCCGAAGCCGGCGTCGCCGAGCGCGAAGCCCGCCAGGACGAACACGGGCGTCATCGACAGGAAGCTGCGGTGCGTCACACCGGAAAGCAGCGCGCCGAGCATGAGCAGGGCGCCCAGCACGACGACGACCTGCGCGAACTCGTCCGTCGGCCCCGCGGCCAGCGGGAGGGTCAGCCCAGGCATCAGGGTAGTGTCCCGATTGTCACGAGGAGGAGGACGGACACGTGCGCATCACGGTGCTCGGGAAGTCACCGGCGTGGCAAGACGCCGGCGGCGCATGCAGTGGATATCTCATCGAAGACGCCGGGACCTGCGTCCTGCTCGACTGCGGCAACGGTGTCTTCGGCAAGCTGCGTCAGCACCGGGACTACGTCGCGGTGGACGCGGTCGTCATCTCCCACCTGCACGCCGACCATATCTTCGACCTCGTCCCGTTCGCGAGCGCGCTGACGTACGCGCCGCGCCAGCAGCCGGTACCCGTCGACCGCTGGCCCGGCGTCGCCGAGCCGGTCCGTCCGCGGCTCTACGCGCCGCACGGCTCCCCGGAGGCCTTTGCCCTCATGTGCCAGGGCGGCGGCATGTTCCCCAATCACGTCGAGCGCGCGTTCGACATCCATGAGTACGGTCCGGGGGACGCCGTGACGCTCGGGCCGCTGTCGGTCTCCTTCGCCGCGGTCCCGCACTACCTGCCCACCTGCGCGATCGACGTGCGGGGCAGCGGCGGCGGGCGCTTCACCTTCGGCGCGGACTCTGCCCCCAACGACGAGATCGTGGGCTTCGCGCGGGGTACCGACCTGCTCATCCTGGAGGCGACGCTGCCGCGCCCTGAGCGCAGCGGCATCCGTGGGCACCTGACCCCGCGCGAGGCGGGCGAGCACGCCGCCCGGGCGGGTGCACGTCGTCTGGTCCTGACCCACGTCAGCGATGAGCTGGATGCCCTCTGGGCGGTCGACGAGGCCCGTGCGGCCTTCGGTGGGGACGTGCAGCTGGCGGCTGAGGGCGCCGTGTACACCGTCTGACGCGGAGGCGTGCACGCGAGGGCGAAGCGCCCGCACTAGCATCGACCCATGCGACCTGAGCGTGACCTCTTCGCGAACTTCGAGCGGATGCGTCGGGAGATGGATGAGCTCTTCGGCGACGTCCTGGACCGCACCGGCCTGGCCGCCTCGCGCCGCGGCGGCTTCAGCCCCGCCGTGGACGTCTTCTACGAGACGCCGCCCGGCGGCCACGCCGTCGCCGTCGTCCACGCCGAGCTCGCGGGTGTCGACCCCGACGAGATCGGCCTGGAGATCGAGGGACGCGAGCTCATCATCGCCGGCAACCGGCGGGCCCCCGGCGAGGCCGAGGACCGCGTGTATCAGCAGCTGGAGATCGACTTCGGCCCCTTCCGCCGTGTCATCCCGCTCGGTGCGGAGGTCGTCGCCGACGAGGCCCGCGCGACGTACCGTGATGGCATCCTGCGCGTGGAGCTGCCGCTGGCCGCACCGGAGCAGCGGACCCGCCACGTGCGCATCGTCACCGAGCGGTTCGAGGATCTGCAGCCGTGATCGAGATCGACGGCGATGCGCGCGAAGGGCAGGAGGTGCTCGTCGGGGCGCAGCGGGAAGTCCCCGCGACGCTGCCCGTGCTGCCCCTGCGCGAGACCGTTCCGCTTCCCGACACGCTGACCCCGCTGGCGATCGGCCAGGACCGCTCGGTGGCGCTCGTCAACGACGTGCTGGCGGGCAACCGCATGATCGTCATGGTCGCCAGCCGCGACCCCGAGCTGGAGAGCCCCGGGCCGGATGAGCTGTACGACGTGGGCGTCGTGGGCTCGATCGCCCGCATGCTGAAGGTGCCCGACGGCACGCTGCGCATCCTCGTGCAGGGCGCGCAGCGGGTGAAGGTCGAGCGCTACACGCAGGAGCAGCCCTACCTCGTCGCCGAGGTCTCCGAGCTGCCGGACGTCGTGAAGCGCTCGACGAAGCTCACCGCGCTCATGCGCACGGTGCAGGACACGTTCTCCCGGATCGTCGAGGAGGTTCCGTACCTGCCGGAGGAGCTGCTGCTGGCCGTCTCCAACATCGACGACCCGTCCACGCTGTCGCACCTCATCACCGGCTCGCTGCGCTTGAAGACCGAGGAGAAGCAGGAGCTCCTGGAGGAGACCGACGTCACCGTCCGCCTGCGCAAGCTCGTCGAGGCGCTGCACCGCGAGCTCGAGGTCATCTCGATCGGCTCCAAGATCCAGTCGCAGGTCCAGTCGGAGATCGACAAGGGACAGCGCGAGTTCGTGCTACGTCAGCAGCTCAAGGCGATCCAGGCGGAGCTCGGCGAGTTCGACGAGTCCACCGAGGAGGCCGCGCGCCTGCGCGAGCGCCTGGCGGCCGTCGCGCTGCCCAAGGATGTCCGCACGCAGGTCGACCGGGAGCTCGCGCGCCTGGAGTCGCTGCCCACGGCCGCTGCGGAGCACGGCGTGATCCGCACGTACCTGGAGTGGCTGGCGTCGCTCCCGTGGGGGGTGCAGACCGAGGACAACCTGGACCTGCGTCACGCCCGCGGGGTACTCGACGAGGACCACTACGACATCGAGCAGGTCAAGGACCGCATCGTCGAGTTCCTCGCCGTCCGCCGCCTCAAGCCCGACGCGCGGGGATCGATCCTCTGCTTCGTCGGTCCGCCCGGCGTGGGCAAGACCTCGCTCGGCAAGTCGATCGCCCGCGCCCTGGGGCGCAACTTCGAGCGCATCAGCGCCGGAGGCATGCGGGACGAGGCTGAGATCCGCGGTCATCGTCGCACCTACATCGGCGCGATGCCCGGGACGATCATCCGCGCGCTGCGCGACGCGGGCTCGGCCAACCCGCTGTTCATGATCGACGAGATCGACAAGGTCGGCATCGACTATCGGGGCGGCGGCGGGGTGGAGTCGGCGCTGCTGGAGCTGCTGGATCCCGAGCAGAACTCAAACTTCCGTGACCACTACCTCGACGTGCCGTTCGACCTGTCGGGCGTCATGTTCATCACGACGGCCAACACGCTGGACACGATCCCCGGGCCGCTGCGCGATCGCATGGAGGTCATCGCGCTGGCCGGCTACACCGAGGACGAGAAGCTCCAGATCGCCAAGCGCTATCTCGTCCCCCGCCAGATCGAGCGCAACGGCCTGAAGAAGTCCTGGATCAGCATCAGCGACGCCGCGCTGCGGACGATCATCAGCGACTACACCCGCGAGGCGGGGGTGCGCGGGCTCGAGCGCGAGATCGGGACGGTCTGCCGCAAGGTCGCGCGGACGGTGGCCGACATCCTCTCCCCGGACGCTCCCGGCAAGGGTCGTCCGGCGGTCCCCAAGACCTCGGTCGGCGAGGCCAAAGTCCGTGAGCTGCTGGGGCGCCAGCGCTTCTACCCCGACGCGCCGCGCCGCACGCGGGAGCCCGGGGTGGCCACCGGCCTGGCCTGGACGCCGGTCGGCGGCGACGTCCTCTTCATCGAGGCGACCGCGATGCCCGGCAGCGGCAAGCTGCTCACCACCGGGCAGCTCGGCGACGTCATGAAGGAGAGTGCGCAGGCCGCGCTGTCGTACGTCCGCGGCCACATCGAGGAGGTGGCCCCCGGCCTCGAGAGCGGCTGGTTCGCCGAGCACGACCTGCACCTCCACGTCCCGGCGGGCGCCATCCCCAAGGACGGCCCGAGCGCCGGCATCACGATGGCCACCGCGCTCGTGTCGCTCCTCAGCGGCCGGGCGGTGCGCTCGGACGTCGCGATGACCGGCGAGATCACGCTCACCGGCCAGGTGCTGCCGATCGGCGGTCTGAAGGAGAAGGCGCTGGCGGCGCAACGCAACGGGCTGAGTCACGTCATCGCGCCCGCGCGCAACGAGCCCGACATCGAGGACATCCCGGACCCGCTGCGCAAGGGCCTGGAGTTCGACTTCGTGGACGAGGTCCCCGAGGTGTTCGCAGCCGCGCTCTCGGGTGGCGTCGGAAGGCGCCGCGCGAGCACGGATGGAGGACGGGTGCGAAAGAAGAAGGCGGGGTAGAGTTCCCCGGAGAGAGAGACCGATAGCCGACGACCGAAGGGTGGACATGGGAGCGAAGAAGAAGGCCGCAGCCGCCGGCACCGGCGCCGTCGAGGCCGCCAAGGCCGCCAAGGACAACCCGTATCTGCAGCGGATCGTCGACGACGATGAGCTGCGCGAGAACCTCCAGCACGCCTACGAGTCGGCGCGTGATGCGTACAGCCGGATCTCGAGCTCGAAGAAGCCGGCCAAGGCGGTGCTCGAGGACAAGAAGCTCCAGCGTGACCTGAAGTCCGCCCTGGACTCGATCCGCGACGCCGGCGAGGCGCTGCGCGATGCACCGAAGCGCTCCAAGGCCCCGAGCGGCGGCGGGTTGTTCCGCAAGGTGCTGCTGGCCGGGCTGGCCGCGGGCCTGGCGCTC
>JAOPZJ010000216.1 GCA_025964155.1 Solirubrobacterales bacterium | reverse complement strand
GCTCGCCGCGGACGCCGCCGTCGCGCGGGCGGCGGGCAGGACGAGTGCGGTCTGCCTCCGTGATGTCGCAGCGGCGGCGTCCGGTGCACCGGGCAGCGCGAGCGACGGCTCGGCGGTGGCCAGCGGTCCCGAGGGCGACGCCGTGTAGGCGACGAGGCCGCCGACGATGAGCGAGACGGCTACGACGGCGGCCAGCAGCGCGGCCGTACTGCCGATGCCGGCGATCGTGGCGCGGTGAGCGGTGAGACGACGCATCAGGAGGAAACCCGCTGACGTGTTATCGGCAGCTTCTGCGATCCCTTTAGCGTCTTGGCGCGTAAACGCTCAAGCGGTTGCGGCGACGGCGACACGCACCCCACCGCGGCGCGCCATCAGCCCGAGCCAGAGCACCCCGGCGACCGCCATGACGATGCTCTCCAGTTGCGGGGTGGTCAGCCCGGCGAACGTGTCCGGGTTGCGGCGCAGGAACTCGACGAGGAGCCGCTCGGTCCCGGCGCCGACGAGGTACAACGCGAAGAGCGCACCCGGGCGCAGGCGGTCGCGCAGGCACCAGAGTCCGTAGGCCACGAGACCCATGGCAAGCGTCTCGTAGATCGGCGTGGGGTGGACCTCCTGCGTCGTCGGCACCACGCCGTCCGGATAGGCCATCGCCCACGGCCCGTCCCACGCCTTGCCGTAGTCGCCGTCTCCGGAGATCTGGCATCCGATCCGGCCGATCGCGTAGCCGAGCGCCAGCGGAGGCGCGCAGAGATCCAGCAGGCTTCGGTTGAGCATCCCGCGTCGCCACGCCCAGATGAGCACCGCGATCGCGCCCCCGATCGCGCCGCCGTACCAGACGAGGCCAGACCCGCCGAACAGGCCACCCAGCAGGTCGCCCTTGACGTCGTCGTAGTTCTGGACGACGTAGTACAGCCGCGAGCCGACCAGACCTCCGATGAGGGCGGCGAAGACGATCTCGTAGGCCCAGTCGACGGGCTTGCCGAGTTCCTTCAGCCGGCGCGAGATGACCGCCCCGGATGCCAGGAAGCCGAGGGCGAACAGCAGCCCGAACGTCTTCAGGGGAAGGCCGAACAGATCGATCTCGGGCTGCATCGACCGCGCAGGCTACGCCCTGCGGGTCCTGACCGCGTGGGCCGGGGCATCTCTGGGGCATTTCTAAGAGTCCTCTTAGGAACCGTTGATCCGAGGATGTCATCCTCTACGCATGGCCGCCCCCTCATCCTTTGGTCGCGACACCGGGCTGCAAGCCCGGATGCTCCTGACGATGTTCCTCCTCGGACTCGTCTACGCCGTGCTCGTCGGGGCGCTCTTCGCCTCCGGGGCCGGCGGCGTGACGATCGCCCTCATCGCCGGCGGGCTCTTCCTCTTCCAGGTCTTCGCCTCGGAGAAGCTGGCGCTCCGCGCCATGGGCGCGCGGGAGGTCTCGCCGCAGGAGGCCCCCGAGCTGCACGCGATGATCGAGCGCCTGTGCATCCAGGCCGACCTGCCCAAGCCCCGCATCGCCGTCGCCCAGAACGACATGCCCAACGCCTTCGCGATGGGCATCCAGAAGAAGAACTCGGTGGTCTGCGCGACCACCGGGATCATGGATGTCCTGTCCCCCGCCGAGCTCGAGGGCGTCCTGGCGCACGAGCTGACGCACATCGCCAACCGCGACGTCGCGATCATGACGATGGCGAGCTTCTTCGCCTCGATCGCGTCGATGATCGTGCAGTGGGGCTTCTTCTTCACCGGTGGCAACCAGGACGACGACGACAACCTCGGCGTCATGGGCCTCATCCTCGTCTCCGTGCTCGTCTACGTCCTCAGCTTCATGCTCATGCGGGCGCTCTCGCGGTACCGCGAGTTCGCCGCCGACCGCGGCGCCGCCGTCATCACCGGGCGCCCGAGCGCGCTCTCCAGCGCCCTGCTGAAGATCGCCAGTCAGATGCAGCGCATCCCCGCGCAGGACCTGCGCACCCAGGAGCTGGCCGCGTTCTTCATCTTCCCGCCCAAGACGAAGTCGGCGATCGGCAACCTGTTCTCCACCCACCCGCCGCTGGAGAAGCGGCTCGCCGCGCTGCAGCGCCTGGAGGGCCAGCTGCAGGGCGCCCCCACCAGCGGCGCCTTCTCGGCGTAGCGCCCGAGTAGCCTCGCCGACCGACATGGGCTTCTTCGACGCACTGCTGGGCAAGCGCAAGGTCGCCAAGAGCGCGCCCGACCGCCTGTTCGCCATCACGACGGCGGCGATCACGCTGGAGACGGCCCACGGGATCAAGCACCGCGGCAAGGCCGCGGTGGTCTTCCAGCCGCTGGCCACCGGCGACTTCCAGCAGATCGCCAGCGACGTGGAGGAGCTCGTGCGCTCCACCGGCGAGGAGACGGGGACCACGGTCCAGACGACCGAGGACACCTACGGCTACCGCTGGTTCATCCTCTACGACGACGACATCGAGGACCTGGCCGTCGGCGTGAACGCCGTCACCGATGCGCTCGCGGTCGGCGGCTACGCCGACCGTGTCCTGTGCGCGGTCTTCGCCTTCGAGGACAGCCAAGCCACGCCGGTCTACTTCATCTACAACTACAAGCGCGGCACGTGGTATCCCTTCGTGCCGGCCGGCGGCCAGCAGCAGCGCAACAACGAGCGTGAGCTCCAGATCAAGGCCCAGCTCGGCGGTGAGCTCCCGTTCGAGGCCGAGCTCGAGCGCTGGTTCCCGCTGTGGGGCACGCCCATCTGAGCTCTCGTCGAGCCGGCGTCCTGGCTGTGTGACCAGGCACCGCCGGATCGCAGCCCGAACCTGCAATGCTGACCGCCGGGTCATGAGTGTCCAACCGCGCCAACCGCCGGTCCGTGGCGCCGTCACCGCCCCCATCGAGATCGCCGCCGGCGTCATCGGTGAGGTCGTGTCGGCGACGACCGCCATCGTCCTGTCGCCCGTGCGAGCCGTGGTCGCCGTCGGCTCGGCCGTGACGCGCCTGCAACGGACGCTTGACCACCTCGACGACATGGCGGACGGCGTCGCGAACATGGAGCGCGAGATGCGTGGCATGCGCGCGGACCTGGCCAACGTCATCGGCGAGCTGGAGGGCGTCCGGGGCGGGGTCGGGGCGCTGGGCACCAGCGTCGACTCCATGTCGGACGGGGTGAGCGGGATCCGCGGGGCGACCGAGACGCTGGACGGCCGCGTCGAGAACCTGAACAAGAGCATCGAGAACATCGACGCCCTGGCTTCCCGTTTCTCCCGCTTCGGCGCGCGCCGCAAAGAAGCCTGACCGACCACCCGGAGGGACGTGCTGCTCAGGCGCGAGCGGCGGACCACCCGCGCCTGTTCTGGCGCTGCGCTAGGCCTTGGCGGCCGGCGGCGGGTCGGGGATCAGGCCCTCGCCGTTGAACTCCTCGCCCGCTTCGGCAAACGAAAGGTCGGCCGGCGGGAGGATGAAGTCCGACGCCTCGAGCTCCTCGTCACCGAGCACCTCACCGTGCTTGCGGACGTAGTCCAAAAGCTCCTCGAAGCTCTCGTGGAACTTGTCCTCGTCGTCGGCCTCGACGGCCGCGACAACCAAGTCGTCGAGCTCGTCGAGGTGCGCGTGGTGGCTCTCGTCGAGGCGGTACTGGTCTTCGCTGAAGATCCGGACGATCACGCCGTCCCCTCCTGGGGCTTGGGCGTCTGCCCGGCGTCACCGGCGCCGAGCTCGCCCGCGGCGGGGCCACTGCCCGTGCCGAGCTCGGCCTTCATCTTCGCGAGCTCGTCGTCGACCATCGAGCCGGAGGACAACTGGGCCAGCTGCCTGTCGATGTCGTCCTGGCCACCGTCGCCGAGCTGCGTGATGTCGCCGAACGTGCCGGCGGCCTCCAGCTCGGCCACGGCGTCCGCGCGAGCCTTCATGTCCTCGGTCTTGTCGACGGCCCGCTGCATGGCCATGCCGACGTCGGCCATCTGCTCGCCGACACCGCTCGCCGCCTCGCTGATGCGCACCTGGGCCTCGGCGGCGGAGTACTGCGCCTTGATGACCTCCTTCTTCGTGCGGAAGGCCTCGATCTTCGTGCGAAGCTTCTGCTCGGAATCGATCAGCTTCTGCTGCTGGGCCTCGAGCTCGGCGACCTGCTGGTCGAGGGATTGCAGCTCGGTCTGCGCGACGTTCTTGCGCTCCAGCGCCATGCGGGCAAGCTCTTCGTTGCCGGCGGCGAGCGCCTGACGGGCCTGGGTGTCGAGCTTGACGACCGACTGCTCGATCTTGCCGGCCTGCATCTGCAGGCGTTTCTTGGCCGTCACGACGTCCGCGATGCCCTTCTTGACGCCCTGCAGCGACTCGAGCTGCTTCTGGTAACCGTAATCAAGCGTCTCACCAGGATCCTCGGCCCTGTCGAGCATCCTGCTGATCTTCGCCTTGATTACGGTGGTGAAGCGTCCGGTTTGACCGGCCATCGGGCCTCCTGGGTCAGCTGGAACAACGTGTCAGGGCAGCCTAGCGCGCGGAGCACGCTCCGAGGAGCGGCGCGTCAGCCGCGAAAGCGAGGTCTACGCCGGCCTACAAGCCGACGGGGTGACGGGCCTTGTAGCCGCGATCGGACTTGCGCAGCGGACGCCATCGAGGCCCCTTGAGCCCGCCGCGGTCGTCGGCGGCGCTCGTGTCCAGCCGAATCCCGGCCACGGTCATGTACATGTGGCTGCTCTTGGTGTAGATCGATACCCAGGAGCCCTTGCCGACCGAGCCGTAGCGGAGGAAGGACGACGAGTCGCGCGGCTTGGCCAGCAGGTCGGCGCCGTGGAGGGCGTACGAGACCGTGCCGGAGCAGTCATAGCCCTCGTCGACGAAATCTCCGTGGCCGCCACCGTAGAGGTACGGCATGCCGACGATGTCGTTGCCGGCCCAGATGAGCTGCTTGATCGCGTCGGGAGCGCTTTCGGGTGCATAGGCGATGCCGTCGACGATCTTCGCGACCGTGCCGGGGACCGTCGGGGTCTCCGCGGGTGACTCGGTGCCGTACTCGCTGCCGCCTGACGCGGCGCTCTCGTCGGACTGCGGGGCCGGGTCCTGTGCGAAGGCAGGAACGATCGACGCGACCGAAAAGGCCAGCGCGATCAGCATCAGCATGAGTGCCCGCAGGCGGACCGGGGTCAACTGTCATCCTCTTTCGTCGGCCTGCGGGGTTAGCTGACGGGCTAGCGCGGAAAGAGCCTGCGCTTCACACAAACGGTGCGATTCGCCCCAACGACAGTGGGTCCCCCGTGTCCCGGATTCCGTCCAGGACTTCGGCGATGTGCGAACCCTAACGAACGACAAGGACGTTTGCATTCGTAGCTTTTGCACGCATGCGCCCAGGCCGGCCGCGCTACCGCCGGCGCGGGCGCGTTCCGGCCGTTCCAGTTATGGTCGTCGCGTTCATGACGGCCCACACGTGGAGTCCTGCCCGCCCCCTCGCCGTGCTGATCACCGTCGCTGTGGCGATGGCGGCGGGCGGCTGCGGACGCGCACAGTTCACCAACGATCGGTCGTCGCAAGACCGTCCTCGGATCGGGGTGAAGGGCACCGCGGACAACGCTGCGGCCGAGCTCGGCTTCCCGGCGTTCGCGACGAAGAACACGACGCGCGTCGCCGGGGCGGACGCCGTCGCCGATGCTGCGGCGGTCGCGCAGGCCGTCTTCCCCAGCGGCTCGGTCACCACCCACCCCGATGCCGTGACGCTCGTGGACGTGAGCGATTGGCGTGCCGCGCTGGCCGCGTCGGTCATGAACGCGTCGCCGCTGGATGCCCCCTCCCTGTTCAGCCGCGGCGCCACGCTGCCGGCCGCCACGTCCAAGGCCCTTGCGTCCCTCGCTCCGCGCGGATCGAAGGCGGCAGGCGGCGCGCAGGTCATCCGGGTCGGCACGACGGCCGCGCCCGGGACGCTGAAGACGACCGACGTCCGCGGCGCGAACACGTTCGCGCTCGCCCGTAGCATCGATGCCTTCGTGACCGCGGCCAAGGGCCAGGCCTCAGACCGCGTGCTGCTCGTCACCGCGGACGACCCGGCTTTCGCGGCGCCCGCCGCCGCCTGGGCGGCGACGTCGGGCGACCCGATCCTCTTCACCCACAAGGACGTCGTGCCGCCGGACACGATCGCCGCGATCAAGGCGCACGCCAAGCCGAAGATCTACGTCCTGGGCCCCAGCAGCGTGATCTCGCCCAAGGTCACCAGGCAGCTCAAGGGCCTCGGCACCAT
>JAOPZJ010000277.1 GCA_025964155.1 Solirubrobacterales bacterium | reverse complement strand
GTGTCGCCGTGAAGGCGCCGGGCTTCGGCGACCGTCGCAAGCGCATGCTCGAGGACATCGCGATCCTCACCGGTGGCGAGGTCATCACCGAGGAGATGGGCCTGAAGCTCGAGAACACCACGGTGTCGCAGCTGGGCCGCGCCCGTCGCGTCGTCGTCACCAAGGACACGACGACGATCGTCGACGGCCACGGTGACTCGGCCGCGATCAAGGGCCGTATCAACCAGATCAAGGCCGAGGTCGAGAACACCGACTCCGACTTCGATCGGGAGAAGCTGCAGGAGCGCCTGGCGAAGCTGTCCGGCGGTGTCGCGGTCGTCAAGGTCGGCGCCGCCACCGAGACGGAGATGAAGGAGAAGAAGCACCGTGTCGAGGACGCCCTCCAGGCGACCCGTGCGGCGCTGGAAGAGGGCATCGTCGCCGGCGGTGGCGTGACGCTGCTGCGCACGGCCGACGCGATCGACCCCGAGCAGTTCGAGGGTGACGAGGCCACCGGCGCGAAGATCATCAAGCGCGCGCTGGAGGAGCCGCTCCGTCAGATCGCCGAGAACGCCGGCCTCGAGGGCTCGGTCGTCGTCAACGACGTCCGCAAGGCCAAGAAGGGCTTCGGCCTGGACGCGGCCAACGGCGAGATCATCGACCTCGTCGCGGCGGGCATCATCGACCCGGCCATGGTGACGCGCTCTGCCCTGCAGAACGCGGCGTCGATCGCCAAGAACATCCTCACCACGGAAGCGATCGTGTGTGAGATCGAGGACGAGGGCTCCGGCGGTGGCGGCGGTATGCCGGACATGAGCGGCATGATGTAGCTCCTTCGACGGCGCCGGAGGAATTGGGAGAACGTCGAGCGACGACGTCGCCGCCGTTCTCCCGCCCTCCCCGCCGTCGACCTGCTTCATCGAGGGGCCCCGCGAACGCGGGGCCCCTCGTCGTTCCGGGCTAAGGTCAGCGCATGGCCGAGGGCGTCGTCACGCAGCTGCATCGCTGGCCCGTCAAGTCCTTCGCCGGCGAGCCGATCGACACGTGCCTCGTCGACGAGCGCGGTGTGGCCGGGGACCGGACGCACGCGCTCTACGACACCTTCAAGGATGCGCCGCGGCGGCTGACCGTCCGTCAGGTGCCGCGAATGCTCGCGTGGCGCGCGTCCTACGACGGAGCCGACGCCGAGCCCGAGGCGCCGCCCGTGGCCACGATCACAGCGCCGGACGGGCGCACGTTCCGCTGGGACGACCCGTCCCTGGAGGCGGCGCTGGCCGCGGACCTCGAGCGCCCGGTGGCGCGGCGCCGCGACCTCGCCGGTCAGCAGGACCTCGAGCGCTCGGTGCTCATCACGACACAGGCCACGCTGCAGGCGGTCGCAGCCGAGCTGGGCTACGACGAGCTGGACCTGCGCCGGATGCGGACGAACGTCCACGTCGACTTCGGCGACACCGTGCCCGCCTTCGCCGAGGAGGCGTGGGAAGGGCGCTCGATCACGGTCGGCGACGCCGAGTTCGTGCTCCTGCACCCGTGCGTGCGCTGCGTCATCCCGACCCGGGACCCCGACAGCGGCGTCAAGGATCCGAAGATCCTGCGCCACCTCACGCGCGAGCACGGCGGGCTCTTCGGGATGAACGCGCGCTTCGTCGGACCGGCGCCACCGACGCGGATCAGCGTCGGGGACCGGGTGTCGGTCGGCCCCTAGCCCCCACCCGACGAACGTCCATTTCTCCCTGTTCCAACGAGAAACGGACGTCGGTTCTCAGCGCCTGCCCTCCCACGAAGCGAGAACCCACGAAGCAGCGGGCCCTAGGCGACCGAGTACTCCGTCTCAGTGCTCTCGGGGGCCGCGTCGGCCGCCACGGAAGCGGGCGCCTTTGCCGTCTGCAGGACGAAGATCGCCACCAGCAGCGCGGCCCCCACCAGTCCGGCGCCCACCACGTAGCCCAGGTGGTAGCCGGAGTTGAGCGCGGCGGCCTCTGCCATGCCGTCGGCGCGCAGGGTGCTCGTGCGCTCGGCCGCGAGGGTCGCGAGCAGCGCCAGCCCGACCGCGCCGCCGACCTGGACCGTCGTGTTGATGAGGCCGGAGGCGAGCCCCGAGTCGGTCGGCGTCGCCCCGGACATCGCGAGCTGCATCAGCGGCGGGAACGCGAGGCCGGCGCCGATGCCGGTGAGCATGGTGGCCGGCAGGATGTCGACGACGAACGAGCCGTCGGCGGGGGTACGGGCGAAGAGCAGCAGCCCGCCCACGAGGCACGCCAGCGTCGGGATCAGCACCTGGCGCGCGCCGAACCGCGTCACGAGCTGCTCGGAGGTCCTCAGGGAGAGGAAGGCCACGACCGCCGTGGACGGGAAGAACGCGAGGCCGACCTCGAGCGGGCTGTAGTGCAGCACCCGCTGCATGTAGAGCGCCCCCAGGAAGAACTGCGTGAACAGGCCGGCGACCGTGAAGATCATCACGAGGTTGGCGCCGCTGACGTTGCGCGAGCGGAAGAGGCGCAGGGGCATCAGCGGGTTCGCGGTGCGGTCCTGACGGACGACGAAGGCGGCCAGCAGGACGAACGCCACGGCGAGCGATCCGAGCGTGCGCGTCGAGCCCCAGCCCTGCTGCTCGACCTGGAGGATCGTGTAGACGAAGAGCATCAGACCGCTGACCATCAGGACCGTGCCTGGGACGTCGGCGCCGTGCTTGAGGCCGAGGCCCCGGTCGTCGGCGACCAGGCGGCGGGCGAGCAGGCCGGTCGCGATGCCGATCGGGACGTTCACCAGGAAGATCCAGTGCCAGCTGATCGCGTCGGTGAGGATGCCGCCGGCCAGCAGGCCGACCGAGCCGCCCCCCGCGGCCACGAAGCCGAAGACGCCGATCGCCTTGGCCTGCTCCCGGGGCTCCGGGAACAGCATCACGATCATCCCGAGTACCACCGACGTGGTCAGCGCGCCACCGATGCCCTGGACGAAGCGCGCGCCGACGAGGACGCCCTGCGTCGGCGACAGCGCGCATGCGAGCGAGGCGACCGTGAACACGACGAGGCCGATCAGGAAGACGCGCCGCCGGCCCGCGAGGTCACCGAGGCGCCCGGCGAGCAGGAGCAGGCCGCCGAAGGCGATGAGGTACGCGTTGACGACCCAGGCGAGGTTCGAGTCGGAGAAGCCGAGGTCGTTCTGGATCGTGGGCAGCGCGACGTTCACGATCGTGCTGTCGAGGACGATCATGAGCACGCCGGTGCACAGCACGTAGAGCGCGATCCAGCGCTGGCGGTCCGTCAGTGCGGTGGTCTCGGGCTGGAAATGCTCACCGGTCATAGTCCAGGAAATGTAGCAGATGGTCGGACTTTCAGACCATCTGGTCAAATATTCCAACCAAATCGTTACACTCCCCTTTATGGGTCACGTGAAGCGCACGTACGGCGACGCCTGCGGCATCGCCCGCGCCCTTGATGTGGTGGGCGAGCGCTGGTCGCTGATGGTCGTCCGCGAGCTCCTGCTCGGGCCCAAGCGGTTCACCGATCTTCGCACCGGGCTGCCTCACGTCAGCGCCGACGTCCTGGCGCAGCGCCTGCGCGAGCTCGAGCAGGCCGGCGTCCTGGAGCGCCGCACCCTCCCGCCTCCGACCCCGGCCAAGCTCTACGAGCTGACCCCGAGGGGGCTGGAGCTCGAGGACCTCGTGCTCGCGCTCGGCCGCTGGGGCGCGAAGGCGCCGTCGGCGCCGGACGGGGTCGGGATGAGCGCCGACTCCCACCTGCTCTCGATCCTGACGCTCTTCGATCCCGAGCTCGCCGGTGACATGCGCGCGACCATCGCCGTGCACCTGGGTGAGCTCCGTTATCACGCCACCGTCGCGGACGGGCGGGTCCAGGTCGCGCGCGGAGACGCGCCCACCCCGCCGGACGCGACGATCGCGACCGACCCGACCACGTTGGTCGACGTCCTGCACGACCGCCGCACGCTGGCGGAGGCGCTGGCGGACGGCGACCTGCGGATCGACGGCGACCACGACCACGCCGCCCGCTTCCTGAAGCTGGCCCCGCTGCCGTCGGCAGCAGCGACGGTCTGACCACAGCGCCGCAGGCGAGTCAATCCCCCGTCGCGCGGTTGAACGCACGCACGGCCAGCGGCGCGCAGATCGCAATGATCGTCAGCGCCCAGATCACCGTGTAGAGCACCGGGTGCTGCAGCGGCCAGGCGTCGCTCGTCCCGGCCACGACGTCGGGGTTGCCGAACTGCGCCCGCAGCGCCCCCGACAGGGACGTTGTCGGGTTCCACTCCGCGAACGTGCGCAGCACGCCAGGCAGCGTGTCGACGGGTACGAACGTGCTCGCGAGGAAGGTGATCGGGAAGAGCACGGTGAACGCCACGCCCTGCACGGCCTGCGGCGTGGACAGCAGGCTCCCCATGAGGATGCCCACCCACGTCATCGCGAACTGGAAGAGGACCATCAGCGCGTAGCCGCCGAGGACGTCGAGCACGCCGGTGTGGGTCCGCCAGCCCACGACGAGGCCGGCAGCCGACATGAGGATGATCGGCAGCAGGCCGATCAGCACGGCGGCCAGCGCCCGCCCGGTGAGCACCGCGCTGCGGGCGATCGGCAGCGTCCGGAAGCGGTCGATCGCGCCCGTGGAGCGGTCCGTCGCGAGGCCGATGGCGATCCCGAAGCAGCCGAACACGATCGTCTGGGCGAAGATCCCGCCGAGCAGGAACTCCTTGTAGCTGCCGCCCTGGGGCACCGAGATCGCACCGCCGAAGACGTATGCGAAGAGCAGCACGAACATGATCGGCTGGATCGTCGCGTCGGTCAGCATCTCCGGCTGACGCCTGATGTGCTTGAGGCTGCGGCGCGCGATGACCCACGCATCGCCCACGGCGTTCCCCCGTCTGGCTGTTGGCGACGTGCTCATACGGGCTCCTCGATCGCGGCGTCGGCGCTGTGGCCGGTCAGCTCCAGGAAGACCTCGTCGAGGGTGGCGGCGCGGAGCGCCAGCTCGTCGACCTCGATGCCCGCCTCGGCGAGCGCCCCGGCGACCGCAGCCACTGCGGCGGCGCCGCCGGCGGTCGCGACGACGACCGCGTCGGCGTCCGCGTCGAAGGCGGCCTCGCCGCCCGTCGCCTCCGAGATGAGGCGCAGCGCGTCGTCCGCGCGCGAGCGGTCACGCAGGACGGCGCGGATCTGCTCGCCGCCGATGCGGCGCTTGAGCTCGCGCGCGCTTCCGCTCGCGATGATGCGGCCGTGGTCCACGACGAGGATGTGGTCCGCCAGGCGCTCGGCCTCCTCGAGGTACTGCGTCGTCAGGAGGATCGTCACGCCGCTGTCCACCAGCGTGTCGAGGACCTCCCACAGCTCGTTGCGGGCTCGGGGGTCCAGCCCGGTCGTGGGCTCGTCGAGGAACAGGACCTCGGGGGTGGCGACGAGCGTGGCGGCGAGGTCCAGGCGCCGTCGCATGCCGCCCGAGTACTTGCCGACCACCCGTTCGGCGGCATCGTCGAGCGAGAACTGCGTCAGCAGGACGGCGGCGCGCTCCTTGGCCCGCACGCGCCCGAGGTGGTGCAGCTCACCGATCATGATGAGGTTCTCACGACCGGTGAGCAGCTCGTCGACGGTCGCGTCCTGCGCGGCGTAGCCGATCCGTCGCCGGACCTCCGTCGGGTCCGCGACGACGTCGAAGCCGGCGACGGTGATCGTGCCCGTGTCCGGTTGGCTCAGCGTGGTGAGCATCCGGACCATCGTCGTCTTGCCCGCGCCGTTGGGCCCGAGCACCGCCGTCACGCTGCCCGCCTTGACCGCGAGGTCCACGCCGGCGACCGCCGTCATGTCGCCGAACCGCTTGACGAGGCCCGTGGCCTCGATCGCCATATCGCCGTTCACGACCCTGCACGAAAGCACATGCGACCGATGTCGCGGTTTCCGGCGCGTCGCCGCAAGGCAGGCAAAGGCTCAGGCTTCCTGCTCGGCCCGGCGCAGCCCCCGCACCGCGTAGACCGCCATGAACGCGACCAGCCCCACGCCGCAGGCGAACGCGACGGCGACCACGTCCGGCTGACCGGAGATGAACCCGCGGCCGGCGTCCAGCAGCGCCGTCGCCGGGTTGAGGTCCGCGGACGTGGCGACCCAGCCCGTCAGCAGGTCCTTGGGGACGTACACCGGGGCGAGGAAGAGCGTGACGAAGATCGGGATCTGCATGAGCGGACCGGCCTGCATCGACCGCAGGCGCATCGAGACGCCCGCCGCGAAGAGCGTCGCCGTGACGTTCACGAGCAGGCCGAGCGTCAGCAGCCCGAGCAGGTCCACGCCGCTGCCGTCCACCTGCATGCCGGTCGCCAGCGCCGCGCCGGTCACCACGGTGATCGTCACGAGCCAGCGCGCCATGCCGGCGGCGACGTACCCGAGGATCAGGCCGGTGCGCCGCGGCGCCGCGAGCAGCAGCCGCTGCGTGAACCCGGACTCGAAGTCCCCGGCGATCGCCAGCCCGGTGAAGACGCCACCGAACGCCGCGGACTGCAGGAACACGAAGACGAACTGGAACGCCGTGTAGCCGGACGGGAAGTCGAAGCCCGGGACGTTCTGCAGGTTCGACAGCCCGCCCGCGAAGGCCAGCAGGAAGACGAGCGGGAAGACGAGCGACGGCACGAAGAGCGCCGGGTTCTTGAAGGCGTGCGTCAGGTTGCGCCGGGCCACGGCCCCGGCCACCCCGCGCGTGTCAGACAGGACCGGGCTCATGTGCGGGCCATCCGCGACTTCAGGGCCGACGAGGCGGCCGCGAGGGACAGGATCGTGATCGCCGCGGCGACGCCGAACCCGCGCGCGAGCGCCGTGCCGTCCCACCCGGTGATGACGAGGCTCCGCAGCCCCTCGACGAGGTAGCTGAGGGGGTTCCACGTCGCGATCGTGCGGAACCAGCCGATCTCGATGAGATTGCGCGGCAGGCTGATGGAGGACAGGAAGAACGTGACGAACAGCAGCGGGAACAG
>JAOPZJ010000170.1 GCA_025964155.1 Solirubrobacterales bacterium | reverse complement strand
ATGGTGCGCATGCTGTTGAGTTTTCAAAGACCGTCGCACCCGACTCGGGAAGGTGATGCCTTCTGAAGAGGTGCAGCCCGCCGACTCCAACTGCTGTCCGCGGACCGGGTAGGTACTGTAGCACGTTTGCGTGGCGGCGTGAAGTCTGCCGCCTGCTCCGGTGCCCGTCGTCCAACCCAGCCGCGGCAGTGTACACATTCCTTCGCGGCCCGCGTCGTGACCTCCGGCCGGCGGGTTTTGCCCCCCAGATTCCAGGGCACGAAACGCCCTGTATCAGCGCTCGGTTGACCCCAGGTGCACGCGGACGTACGACCGCTTGCCCACCTGCAGGACCTTGCCAGCCACCGCGCCGGAGGCGAGATCTGCCTCACCGGTGGGGGCGCCATCGAGTTTCACGGCGCCCTCGGCCAGCAATCGGCGCGCCTCCGAGCGCGAGCGCCCGAATGCGGTCGCGATCACGGCCGGGAGGTGGACCATGCCATCGTCCCCCGCGTCGACGGTGATGTCGGGGACGACGTCGGGCAGCTCATGCGTGATGAACACCCGGTCGAACGCCTCCTCGGCGGCCAGCGCGGCGGCGTCGCCGTGGAAGCGCCGCACGATCGCGCGGGCTATCGCCCGCTTGGTGTCACGCGGGCCGGCTTGCGCCGGGACGCCGTCCAGGGCGAGGAGCGCCACCCAGTCTGGCATCGCCGCGTCCGGAAGGCTCAAGGTCCGGCCGTACATCTCCTCAGGCGCATCGGTCACGCCGATCTGGTTGCCCAACGACTTGGACATCTTCTCCACGCCATCCAGCCCCGGCAGGATCGGCACGGTGAGCACGCACTGCTCGGCCATGCCGTACGCGCGTTGCACGTCGCGCCCGAGCATGAGGTTGAAGGTCTGGTCGGTGCCACCGAGCTCGACGTCGGCCCGGATGGCGACCGAGTCGTAGCCCTGCATCAAGGGGTACAGCAACTCCAGGATGCTGATGGGCGTGCGCGCCGCGAAGCGGTTGGCGAAGTCGTTGCGCTCCAAAAGCTGCGCGACCGTGGTCGTGCGCGCGAGCCGGAAGAGCTCCTCCATCCCCATGTCCAGCCATTCGCTGTTGCGCCGGACCTCCAGCAGCTCGGGGTCGTCGCGGAGGACCCGGAAGGCCTGGTCCTGGTACGTCGCGGCGTTGGCGTCGATCTGCTCGCCGGTCAACGGCGGCCGCGACTGTGAACGACCCGAAGGATCGCCCACGCGCGCGGTGTAGTCGCCGACGATGAGGACCACGCGGTGGCCGAAGTCCTGGAACTCCCGCAACTTCTGCAGGACGACGGTGTGGCCGAGGTGCAGATCGGGCGCGGTTGGGTCCAGGCCGAGCTTGACGCGAAGGGGGCGCCGCTCGCCCGCCGCCGCCTTCAGCCGGGCCTCCAGCGCCCCCTTGGGCAGGTCCTCGACGGTGTTGCGCGTCAGGAACGCGGCCTGCTCAGCGGGATCGGGCATCGGCGCCCAATGCTAGTCTCAGGCCCCGAGGGACCCGTTGCAGCCTGGTCTCCCGCGTGCGCGCCGTGCGCGCTCCTGCCCGAGCCGGGCGACGACCCGACCCGCGATGAGCGACGCCGACCGCCCCACTCTCAGCCCCGTGCCCGACGCGCCGAACGCCGTCCGCGTCAAGCCACGCCTGAAGCGCCTGCGCCTGCTCGCGCTGCTCGTGCCGCTCGGCGGCCTGGCCGTCGTCTCCACGGTCTTCGGGATGATGATGGCCGTCGCCAGCGACCTGCCGGCCCTCGAGAACGAGCCGCAATACCGCGGCCAGGGCGGCAAGAACTCGACCCTCTACGACAGCCGTGGCCGCCCGATCGGGCGCCTGGCGTCGGACACCAACCGCATCTTCGTGCAGTACCCGGAGATCTCCGGCTACATGCGCTCGGCGATCATCGCGGTGGAGGACGAGCGCTTCCTGACGAACTCCGGCGTGGACCTGCGCGGCATCGCGCGCGCGTTCACGGAGGACATCCTCAAGGGCGGCGCGGTGCAGGGCGGGTCGACGATCACCCAGCAGTTCGTCAAGAACGCCCTGCAGGCCCAGGACAAGCGCACCGTCTTCCAGAAGCTGCGCGAGTCGGCGCTCGCCTACCACCTGACGCGCAAGTGGTCCAAGCAGAAGATCCTCACCGAGTACCTCAACTCGATCTACTTCGGCAACGGCGCCTACGGCATCGAGGCGGCCGCCGAGACCTACTTCGGCCAGGACATCAACCATGCGCCCAACGGCGACAGCCCCGGCTGCGGCACGGAGAAGCGACCATGCGCGAAGGAGCTGCAGGTCCACGAGGCCGCGCTGCTGGCCGCGATCGTCGCCTCCCCAGCCGGCTATGACCCCGTGGCCCATCCCCGTGCCGCCCTGGCCCGCCGCAACCTCGTCCTGCAGAAGATGCGCGACCAGAAGGCCATCACGCCGGGCCAGTACGCCAAGGCGCTCGCCGAGCCGCTGCCCCCGCCGGAGGCCGTGCGCCCGCCGCAGCTGGACTCCAAGGCGCCCTACTTCACGACCTGGGTCCGCAACCAGCTCGTCGAGCAATACGGTGCACGCAAGGCGTTCGAGGGAGGCCTGAAGGTCCGCACGACGCTGGACCTGGACATGCAGAAGTACGCGCAGAACGCGGTCGATCGCTGGATGGGCAACGACCCTAACGGCCCGACCGCCGCGCTCGTGGCGATCGACAACGACACCGGCGAGGTCCGCGCGATGGTGTCGGGGTCCCAGGACTACGGCACGCGTCCCTTCAACCTCGCCACCCAGGGTCAGCGCCAGCCGGGCTCGTCCTTCAAGCCGTTCATCCTCGCCCAGGCGCTGCGGGAAGGCATCGGCCCCGGATCCGTCTGGGCCTCCAAGAAGCAGACGTTCTGTGTCGTCAGGACGAAGAAGGGCTGCAAGGAGCCGTTCCCCGTCAACAACTTCCAGGACACGTACACCGGGCAGCGCACGCTCGCCAACGCCCTGACGTACTCCGACAACAGCGTCTTTGCGACCGTCGGCATCCACGTCGGCACGAGGAAGGTGGCGACGCTGGCGCGCCAGATGGGCATCCGCACGCCGGTGTCGCACAACCTCGCGATGACGCTCGGCGGACTCAAGGAGGGCGTCACGCCGCTGGACATGGCCCACGCGTACGAGACCTTCGCTACCGGCGGCCTGCGGATGCACGGCTCCCTCGGCGCCGCCGACCAGGGACCCGTCGGCATCCGCTGGATCGTCGACAGCAAGGGCAAGAAGACGACCAACGAGCGCCTCCGCCGCCGGGTGCTGTCCAAGGCCGTCGCCCAGACCGCCTCCCAGGTCATGTCCACAGTGGTCTCGCAGGGCACCGCCAAGCGCGCGCAGATCGGGCAGTTCGCGGCAGGCAAGACCGGCACGACCGAGAACTACGGCGATGCCTGGTTCGTGGGCTTCACCGACAAGCTCACCGTCGCGGTGTGGGTCGGCTACCCGGACAAGCTCGTCTCGATGAAGACGAACTTCGAGGGTGGCCCCGTCGAGGGTGGCACCTTCCCGGCGCTCATCTGGCACGACTTCATGGCACCGTCCGTGGCCCTCCTGGCACAGCGGTCGGCGAAGGAGCGCGCGGACAAGGGCCTGGCCCCCGTGGGGCCCACCACCGGGACCGACCCCGCCGGCGCCACCGGCACGGCGACCGTACCGCCGGGGACCACCGGCACGGTGCCGCCGGAGGGTGCCACCGGCGCACCGGCCGGGGGCACCGGCGCCCCGCAGACGTCCGCCACGCAAACCACACCGAAGGCTCTGGCGACACCGGCACCGACGCCGAACCCGGCGCCCACGCCGACGCCCACGCCCACGCCCACGTCCACACCGACCCCCGCGCCGACGAACGAGGGCGGTACCGGTGGCGCGGCACCCAGCGGCGGCGCGGCGCCCCCCGCGCCGTGACCGGCACCCGGCGCGTCGTGGTCAAGTCAGCAGTCCCGCGGGCCAGGGCCGCGACACACCGCGATGGCCGGCGGCGCAGAAGCGCCACGGCAGGTCCGCCGCCTTCGTGATCCCGATCCGGACGCCGGCGACGAGGCGCACGTCCTGGAATCCGGACGCACGGGGCGTGATCCTCACCGGCCCGTCGACGAGCGAGGTGTCATGGACCTCCAGGTCCAGGCCGAGCGCCTGGGTCAGCTTGCCGGGCCCGTCGCAGAGGCGCGCATCCGGCACGAAGCCGCGCCGCGCGCGCATGCCGGCGAGATCGCCGAGCGGCGCCAGCGCGCGGATGAGGACGGCGGCGCCGACCCCGTCGGCCTCGCAGACGGCGTTCAGCAGCGCATGGATGCCGTACGAGCGATAGACGTAGGCCCGGGCAGGCGGCCCGAGCAGCACCGAGGTGCGGGCCGTCAGACCGACATACGCGTGGCAGGCGGCCTCGCTGTCGTGGTAGGCCTCGGTCTCGAGGATCACGCCCGAGGCCGCCCCGTGGTGGACCACGCAGCCGACCAGGTCCTGGGCGACCTGCACGACGGGCCGCTCGTAGAACGCGACCGGCAGCACGGTGGCTGATGGCGATGACGGGTGGGCCGCCATGGCGTTCAGCCGACGAGTGCCCGCGCCTGCTGCAGCTGCTCGCGGACGCGGACGAGCGCCGTGCCGCCCTCGGAGACCTTCGACTCCAGCCACGAGGACTGCTCGAGGATCGCGGCCGCGTCGTCCCCCAGCGCCGGGATCGCGACGTCGGCGAGCGACCGACCGGAGTCCACGGCCTCACGCACGAGGCCGGCGACGACGCCGTGGGCCTCCCGGAACGGCGTGCCGCGCTTGACGAGCAGGTCGGCGAGGTCGACGGCCGCGATCATCTGGTCGGACGCGGCCGCGGCCATCGTCGCGCGATGGAAGGTGGCTGTCTCGAGCATGCCGCCGGCGGCCGCGATGCACAGCGCGACCGTGTCGGCGGCGTCGAAGAGGTGCTCCTTGTCCTCCTGCAGGTCCTTGTTGTAGGTCAAGGGCAGCCCGTGGATGACGCCGTGCAGCGCGGCCTGGTGCCCCCACACCCGGGGTGCCTTGCCGCGCAGCAGCTCGGCCGCGTCCGGGTTCTTCTTCTGCGGCATGATCGACGAGCCCGACGACCATGCGTCGGACAGCGTCATGAAGCCGAACTCCGAGCTCGTCCAGAGGACGATCTCCTGACCGAGGCGGCTGAGATGCGTCGCGCAGACCGAGAGCGCGTGCAGGAGGTCCAGCGCGAAGTCCCGGTTGGAGACCGCGTCCACGGAGTTGCGTACGACGCCGTCGAACCCGAGCTCGGCCGCGACCATGCGGCGGTCGGTGTCGAAGTTCACGCCGGCCAGCGCGCCGGCGCCCAGGGGCAGTTCGCTGGTGGCCCGCAGCACCGCCTCGAAGCGCCCGATGTCGCGCGTGGCCATCCAGAAATAGGCCAGCAGGTGGTGGGAGAGGTAGACGGGCTGCGCGCGCTGCAGGTGCGTGTAGCCGGGCACCGGCCAGTCCAGGTGGCGTTCGGCGACCTCCAGGAGCACGAGGCGCAACTGCTCCAGGTCCGCGATCGCGCCCTGCGCCGCTGCCCGGGTGAACATGGCCAGGTCGGTGATGACCTGGTCGTTGCGCGAGCGGGCGGTGTGCAGCTTGCCGCCGGCCGGGCCGGTGAGCTCGCTCACGCGCCGCTCCACCGCCATGTGGATGTCCTCGTCATCCGCCCGGAACGGGAAGCTGCCCGCCTCCAGCTCGGCCGCCGCGGTGTCTAGCCCGCCGAGGATCTCGTCGCGATCCGCGTCGGAGATGATCCCCTGCGCGGCAAGCATCCGGACGTGCGCGCGGGACTGGGCGACGTCGTGGGGCCAGAGGCGCTGATCGAAGCCGAGGGAGGTGTTGAGCGCCTGGAAGGCGGCGTCCTGGGGCAGTGAGAAGCGTGACATCGGCGAGGGAGTCTATGCCGCCGATGGGCCTGGGCGGGTGGGTGCTGATCCATGGGTCGGTGCGTGTCGCGGGCGATCAGCCGCTGATGCCGTGGATCTGCGCGACCTGCGTCGCCAGGCCGAAGCCGAGCAGGTACAGCGTCACGCCCCACCCCTGCCAGGCGCCGGAGCCGGCCGTGTGGAAGCGCCCCGAGCGCGAGCGCCGGCGCTCGACGGCGACCGGGACGGCACACATGACCCCGAGGACCATGAGGACCCAGGGCACCCAGCCCGCGATCATGAAGCTCACCCGCTGGTCGGCCGTGGCGCGCGCGACGTCGGCGATCACGTCGTGCCAGAGGACAATCGGCAGCGCGACCGCGCCCAGGATGCCGACGGCGCCGACGCGTTCGGAGCGTCGGCGCGCTCGCTCGTCCCATCCTGGGCCTCTGCGCACCACGCCGGGCTTATGCCCCCGGCAACACCTGCGCAAGCGCCACGCTGACGCGTTCCACCTGGGACTGGGTCATCGCCGGGAAGAACGGCAGCGCGATCGAGCGCGCTGCCACGTCCTCACAGACCGGGAACATCCCCTCGCGCATCCCGAAGCGCTCGCGGTAGAAGCTCATGAGGTGGATCGCGGGCAGGTATGGCTTGGACTGCACCCCCAGCGCCCGCAGCGCCCGGATGACGGCGTCGCGGTCCTGGTCGCGCGGGAGCTGCACGACGAACACGAACCAGCCCCGCTCGTCGCCGCCCCGGTCCTCGCACGGCAGCGTCAGCCCCGCCTCGGCGACCAGCGGCGCGAGGGCCTCGCGGTACCAGCGGGCGACCCGTGCGCGGTCGGCGAGCATGCCGGCCAGGCGGTGGATCTGCGCGATGCCGATCGCCGCCTGCAGATCCGTCATGCGGTAGTTGAAGCCGAGGCGGTCATGGTCCAGCCAGCCCATGTCCGGAGCGCGGCCCTGGTTGCGCTCGCAGTCGATCCGCTGCTTCGTGGCGGCGTCGCCGAGCGTGATCATGCCGCCCTCACCGGTGGTGAGCTGCTTGTTGGCGTAGAAGCCGAAGACGGCGGCGTGGCCACGGGCGCCGACCGCCGGCCCGTCGCGGTGGCGGGCGCCGAGCGCCTCGCACGCGTCCTCGACGATCGGCAGGCCGTGGCGCTCGAGGGCCGGCAGGTCGGCGGGATAGCCGAAGATGTGCACCGGCAGCAGCGCGGTCGTGCGGTCGGTGATGGCGGCGGCGACGGCGTCCGGGTCGACGTTGAGCGTCACCGGGTCGATGTCGGCGAAGACCGGCGTAGCGCGCTCGTAGACCATGACGTTCGCGCTGGCCACGAACGAGAACGGTGAGGTGATGACCTCGTCGCCGTCGGTCACGCCCGCAGCCCGCAGCGCAAGGTGCAGGCCCGCGGTCCCGGAGGACACCGCGCTGGCGTGCGGCGCGCCGATGAAGGCGGCGAAGTCCTCCTCGAAGGCGGGGATGCGGGGGCCGAGCGACAGGTGCCCCGACCGCAGGACCTCGAGGACGAGCTCCTCCTCCTCGGCGCCCAGCACGGGTTGCGCGAGGGGGATCTCGTCGACGGGGGCGGTGGTCTTCGGCGTGTTGTTCATCGAGTTCCCGGCGCGGGAACTTGGGCGAGCTCCCGGACCGAATCCGAGCCGCCGGGTGAGGGTTTCGCCTGCTCCGCGTATTCCAGCGAGTCCACCAGCGCCTGCCAGGACGCGGCGATGACGTTCGGCGCCACGCCGATCGTGCCCCAGCTGCGGTGCCCGTCGGTCGAGTCGATGAGGACGCGCGTGGTCGCGGTGGTGCCGTGGTGCTCGTCGAGGATCCGCACCTTGTAGTTGACGAGCTCGACCTCGTTCAGGTGCGGATGGACCTCGCCGATCGCCGCGCGCAGCGCGGCGTCCAGTGCGTTCACCGGGCCGTTGCCTTCGGCGGTGCGCACGAAGCGCTCGCCGTCGATGTCGATCTTGATCGTGGCCTCGCAGGAGACCTGGCCCTTAGCGTCCTGCTCGACGATCGTGCGCCAGGACTCCAGCGTGAAGAGCTGCTCGTACTCCCCGGCCTCCCGGCGCAGCAACAACGTCAGGGACGCGTCGGCGGCCTCGAACTGAAAGCCCTGGTGCTCGAGCGCCTTGACCTGGTCGATGAGCCGCGCGCACGCGTCCTCGTCCAGGTCGAGGCCGGCGTCCTGGGCCTTCTCGACAATCGTCTGACGGCCGGCGAGCTCAGAGACCAGCAGCGCTCGCGCATTGCCGACGGTCTCCGGGACCATGTGCTCGAAGGTCGTGGCGTCCGCGCGGATCCCGGCGACGTGCAACCCGCCCTTGTGCGCGAAGGCGTTGCGGCCGACGAACGGCTGATTGGGGTCCGGTGCGACGTTCAGCAGCTCGTCGATGATGTGCGCGGTCGGCGTGAGCCGCATGAGCTGCTCGTCGGTGAGGACCGGGTAGCCGAGCTTCGTCTGCAGGTTGCCGATCACGGAGACGAGGTTGGCGTTGCCGGTCCGTTCGCCGATCCCGTTCATCGTGCCCTGGACCTGGGTGGCGCCGTTGAGGACCGCGGCGAGGCTGTTCGCGACACCGCACTCCAGGTCGTTGTGACAGTGGATGCCGACCGGGACGGCACCGCCGAGCCCGGCGACGACCTCCGCCGTCGCGGAGCCGACCTGGTGCGGCAGCGAGGAGCCGTTGGTGTCGCACAGGACGATCCGCTCGGCGCCGGCGCTCGCGGCGGCGCGCAGGCAGCGCATCGCGTAGGACGCGTCCGACCGGTAGGCGTCGAAGAAATGCTCGGCGTCGTAGATCACCCGCTTGCCCTGGCGCACCAGGAACTCGATCGACTGGGCGATCATGACGAGGTTCTCCTCGCGATCCACCTTCACGACCTTCTCCAGGTGCAGGTCCCAGGTCTTGCCGACGATCGTGATCAGCGGCGTGAAGCACTCCGCGAGCGTGCGTAGGCCCTCATCCTGGTCGGCCTGCACGCCCCGGCGGCTCGTCATGCCGAAGGCCACGATCTGGGCGTGCGAAAAGCGCTCGCGCGCGAGGCGGTCGAAGAGCTCGAGCTCCTTGGGGTTCGACGACGGAAAGCCCGCCTCGATGAGGTCGATGCCAAGGGCGTCGAGCTCGTGCGCGACGCGGACCTTCTCCTCGGCGGTGAGCGACATCCCCTCCCCCTGCATGCCGTCGCGCAGGGTGGCGTCGTAGAGCTGGATGGTGGGCTGCGTCATGGTGCTTGGGTCCTCTCGAAGTGGTGGCGGGCAGCGCGTGCAGCGGCGAACGGCCTGACGGATGTCAGGTCGTGCACCGCCGCCGAATTCGCTGCTGCCGAACCACGTCAGATGCCCTTCAGGCCACCGTGCTCGAGGCCGAGGCGTCGGTCGCGGACGGGTACAGGTGCGCCGGAACCGGGTCCAGCCATTCGGCGTAGCGCGCGGAGCGCCCGTGCAGGGCGTCGTCGAACGCCTTCTGCACCGCGATGGTGACCTCACCGGGCTTGCCGGTACCCACCGCGTGATCGTCGACCTCGCGCACGGGCACGAGCTCGGCGGCGGTGCCGGTGAGGTAGATCTCGTCGGCGAGGTACAGCTCCGCGCGTGCGATGTCGCGCTCGACGACGGTCAGCCCCAGGTCACGGGCGATCTGGATCGCCGACTTGCGGTTGATGCCGTCCAGGATCGAGGCGGTCGGCGGCGGTGTGTGGATCACGCCCTCGCTGACGACGAAGATGTTCTCGCCGGAGCCCTCGCAGACGTGGCCCTTGTCGTCGAGGACGATCGCCTCCTCGTAGCCGGCCTTGTGCGTCTCGATCTTGGCGAGGATCGAGTTGAGGTACTGCCCTGACGCCTTGGCCTGCGGGATGAGCGAGTCCGGGCTGATGCGCCGCCACGAGCTGACCTTCGCTCGCACGCCGTTGCGCTTGCCCTCCTCACCGAGGTAGGCCCCCCACTTCCAGCAGGCAAGCGTCACCTCGACGGGCGCGTCCAGCGGGACGAGGCCCATCGTGCCGTAGCCGCGGTAGACCAGCGGCCGGACGTAGCAATCCCTGAAGCCGTTGCGGGCGACAAGCTCGAGCGTCGCCTGCCGCAGCTCCTGCGCCGGGTACGGGATATCCATGTAGTACAGCGACGCGGACTTGAACAACCGCGCGATGTGATCCTGGTGGCGGAAGACCGCCGGGCCGTGGGACTCGGTGTCGTAGCAGCGGATGCCTTCGAAGACGCCGGTGCCGTAGTGCAGCCCGTGGGTCAGGACATGGATCTTGGCGTCCTCCCAGGCGACGAACTCGCCGTTCAGCCAGATGAGATCCGCTTGTTCCACGTCGTGAGGCTCCTAAGGGGGGTGAGGGCGAGGCCGGGCCCGAACTTTAGCGCGAGGGGGGCGAGTCCCGGGTCTGTCCGCCCTGGTACCCGATGCGAGCACGAGAGCGGACGGGTTGGGAACAGCGGCTGTTCGAGCGGGCGAATCAGCAGTTCGGCGTGCTGCGCCACTCCGATTTCATCGGGGAGGGGCTCACGCGCAGCGCCATCGGCCGCCGCGTGGACAGCCGCCGGCTCACCCGGGTACACGAACGGGTCTACGCCTTCGGACACACGGCGCTGCGCGACGAGGGCGCTGGCTGGCCGCGCTCTGGGCGGCCGGGCCCGAGGCGGTGCTCTCGCACACGACCGCGGCCGCGTGCACAGGATGCGCCAGGAGGAGGCCGGCGCGGACGTCCACGTGTCGACCAAGGGACGCGTCCACAGTCGCGACGGGATCACCGTGCACGAGGTCCTCCACCTGCAGCGCGTCGACACGGACGGACGGCCCGCGTCGGTGCTACAGGTGGGCGAGCACCGCAGCGGTCGCCTCCTCCGTACCGGCGTTCCCGCCGAGGTCGCGGGTGCGCAGCCCGTCGTCCAGCGCGCGGTCGACGGCCGCCTCCAGGGCGAGCGCCTCGGCGTCGAGCGACAGCCCGTGCCGCAGCAGCATGGCGAGCGACAGGAACATGGCCAGGGGGTTGGCGGCCCCGGTGCCCGCGATGTCCGGCGCCGATCCGTGGACGGGCTCGAACAGCCCGGGGCCGGCGCCGTTGCCCAGCGACGCGGACGGCAGCATCCCGATCGACCCGGTGATCATCGCGGCCTCGTCGCTCAGGATGTCGCCGAAGAGGTTCTCGGTGACGATCACGTCGAAGTCCGCCGGGCGCGAGACGAGCTGCATCGCGGCGTTGTCGACGAGTACGTCGGTGAGCAGCACGTCGGCGTAGTCGGCGGCGTGGACCGCGTGGACGACCTGGCGCCACTGGCGCGAGGTCTCCATGACGTTGGCCTTGTCGACCGATGCCACGCTCCCTCGCCGCCGCCTGGCGGCCTCGAACGCGACGCGGGCGATGCGGTCCACCTCATCCACCGTGTAGTGGCACAGGTCCGACGCGTCGGTGTCCGTGCGCGTCTTGTCGCCGAAGTAGATGCCGCCGGTGAGCTCGCGCACGACGAGGAGGTCGGTGCCCTCGATCCGCTCGCGCTTGAGCGGGCTTGAGTCATAGAGCGCCGGCAGCGGGCGCACCGGACGGAGGTTGGCGAAGAGCCCGAGCGCCTTGCGCAGGCCGAGCAGGCCCTGCTCGGGACGTGGGTCGTCCGGGTTCGTCGTGTCCCACTTGGGACCGCCGACAGCAGCCAGCAGGACGGCGTCGGCCTGCCGGCAGGCCGCGAGGGTGTCGTCGGTCAGCGCCGTGCCGTGCGCGTCGATCGACGCGCCGCCGAAGACGTGCTCCTCGACGGTGACGTCGGGGACGAAGTGCTGCAGCAGCTGCACCGCCGGCACCATGATCTCGGGCCCGATGCCGTCGCCCGGCAGCGTGACGACATGGGTCATACGCCGGCCCCGGTCAGCGCGGTCGTGTCAGGACCGCTGCGTTCGCGGCCAGACTCGTAGGCCTCGATCGCGTCGACTTGGGCCAGCGTCAGCGAGATGTCGTCCAGGCCGTTGAGCAGGCGATGCTTGATCTGCGGATCGATGGCGAAGGAGAACTCGTCGACGGTCTGCGCCTCGAGGTCGATCTTCGCCTTGCCGCGCCGGACGATCTCGTCGCACTGCTCCTTGGGCAGCTCGATCGGCAGCATGCCGTTCTTCGTGCAGTTGTTGCGGAAGATGTCGGCGAAGCGCGGCGAGATGAGCGCGACGAACCCGTAGTCCAGGAGCGCCCACGGAGCGTGCTCGCGGCTGGATCCGCAGCCGAAGTTCTCCCCGGCGACAAGGATCGGGTTGGCGGGCAGGTCATAGCCGTTGGCGCGCCACTCGTGGAAGAGGTACTCGCCGAAACCGGTCCGCTCGACGCGCTTCATGTAGCGCGCCGGGATGATCTGGTCGGTGTCGACGTCCTCCTGGTCGACGAACGTGATGGCGCCCTCGATGGTGCTGACGGGATCCATGGCTCTAGCTCCAGTTCCGGATGTCGACGAAGTGGCCCTCGATGGCGGCCGCGGCGGCCATCTGCGGGGAGACGAGGTGACTGCGGGCGCCGCGGCCCTGACGTCCCTCGAAGTTGCGGTTGGAGGTCGAGGCCACGCGCTCGCCCGGCGCCGCGACGTCCGGGTTCATCCCGAGGCACATCGAGCACCCCGCCACGCGCCAGTCGAAGCCGGCCGCCTTGAAGACCTCGTCCAAACCCTCGGCCTCGGCCTGGGCCTTGATCTGCTGTGAGCCCGGGACGACCATCGCGATGACGCCGTCGGCGACCTTCTTGCCCCCGATCATCGACGCCGCGGCGCGCAGGTCCCCGATGCGGGAGTTCGTGCACGAGCCGATGAAGACGCGATCGAGCTTGATCTGCGTCATCGGCGTGCCCGCCTCCAGCGCCATGTACTCCAGAGCGCGCTGGTCGCCCGCGTCCTGCGGCGCGGGGACCGCCTCGCTGACGGCGACGACCATCTCGGGGGTCGTGCCCCACGTGACCTGCGGGCTCAGCGCGGACGCGTCGACGACGATCTCACGGTCGAAGGTCGCGCCCTCGTCCGTCTTGAGGTCGGCCCACGCGTCGTCCACCTGCACCCCGCGATCGCGCAGCCACTGGTAGGTCTTCTCGTCCGGGGCGATCATGCCCGCGCGGCCGCCCCCTTCGATCGTCATGTTGCAGACGGTCATGCGGCCCTCCATCGAGAGTGCCTCGATCGCGGGGCCCGCGAACTCCACGACGTGGCCGCCGGCGCCGTCGACGCCCATCTGGCCGATCGTGCCGAGGATGAGGTCCTTGGCCGTGACGCCGGGACCGAGCTGACCCTCGTAGGAGATGCGCATCGACCTGGGCTTGACCTGACCCAGCGTCTGCGTCGCCAGCACGTGCTCGACCTCGGAGGTGCCGATGCCGAAGGCCAGCGCGCCGAACGCGCCGTGCGTGGCGGTGTGCGAGTCGCCGCAGACGATCGTCATGCCCGGCTGGGTCACCCCGAGCTCCGGGCCGATGACGTGGACGATGCCCTGCTTGTCGGAGCCCAGCGAGTAGATCGGCACGCCGAACTCCGCGCAGTTCTCCTCGAGGGTCTCCACCTGCTTGCGGCTCAGTTGGTCCTTGATGAGCTTGGCCGTCGGCGTGCCGTCGGTCGGCGTGTTGTGATCCGCGGTGGCGAGCGTGCGGTCGGGCCGGCGGACGCCGCGCCCGGCGAGGCGCAGGCCGTCGAACGCCTGTGGCGACGTGACCTCGTGCACGAGGTGCAGGTCGATGTAGATGAGGCCGGAAACCACCTCGTGGGCGTCCCAGATCTTGTCGAACAACGTCTTGGAACTCATCTCAGGACCCGAACGTGTCGCGCGGGGACTTGAGATTGCTTCTTGGGTGTGCTCATGAGCGGCGCAGCCCGGCTGACACGACGTTCAGCAGGGCAGTCTCCTCTTGGGTCGGGTTCTCGAAGTGGTGGGGCAGATCGGCGTCGAAGGTGACGCAGTCGCCGGTGTGGAGGTGGTGTCGGCTTGCGTCGATGACGAGGACGGCCTCGCCGCGCTCGACGACCGTGATCTCGCGGCTGCCGGCCTCGTGCATCGGCGGGTCGCCGGGGCCGCCGGTCTGGGCGCCGGGCGCCAGCAGGTGACGGCTGAGCTCAGCCCGCTGGCCGGGTAGCGGGGCGGTGAGGATCTCGAACGTGTGCTTGCCCGCCCCGCCGCGTCGGCGCTCCCCTGCCCGGACGATCGAGACGGTCTCGGACTCGTCGAGGCGCAGCAACTGGCTGAGCTTGAGCTCCAGCCCGTGCGCGATGCGCCCGGCGACGGCGAGCGTCGGGCTCGTCTCCGCGCGCTCGACCTGGCTGAGCATCGGGGCGCTCACGCCGGAGCGCTCGGCGAGGTCCCGCAGGCTCAGGTCCATCGCCTCGCGCAGGGCGCGCACGCGCGGCCCGATGTGGATCGCCGCCTCGAAGTCGTCGATGGTCGCCATGGCCGTCTGTACGTTATCACGTACATCTGTATTGCGCGGTGCTCAGGCGGCGGTTTCGAAACCACAGATGACGCGGACGAGCGTCCGGGCGAGCGCGAGCACTTCGTCGGTCGCGACGTACTCGTCGACGGCGTGTGCGCGCTCGATCCCGCTCGTGCCGCACATGACCGTCGGGATCCCGCGCTCCGCGAACAGCCGCATGTCGGCGCCCCACGGCACGCCCGTGACCCTGCTGGTCGCGCCGGTCACGGTGCTCGCGGCGCGCTGCACGAGCTGCGTGAGCGGATGGTCGACCGCCGTCGCGGCGGACGCGAACTGCCCGCCGGACCAGCGCAGCCCCACGTGACCGTCGCCGGCCCCGATGATCGCCGCCTCGACGGCGCGGCGTGCCTGCTCCAGCGTCTCCCCGACCCGCACCGGCGCCCGGCCTTCGAACTCCAGGCGGTCGGGGACCGAGGAGGACCAGTCGCCGGCGGCGACCCGGCCCACGAGCACGGGGTAGGGCAGCTCGAGCGCCGCCATCAGCGCGTGGTCCACGCTCGTGTTGAGCTCTGCCTCCAGCGCGTGCAGCGCCGCGTGGACGGGCAGGTAGCGGTCGATGGCGCTGGCGCCTTTCAGGCGATGCGCGGCGTGGGCGGCCACGCCGTGCACGACGCCGGTGAAGGTGATCGCGCCCGCCTGGGCGCAGACGACGTCGAAGCCCGTGGGCTCGGGGACGACGCACGCGGCGTAACCGGGATCCTCGCGCAGGGCCGCGAACGCCCCGAGGCCGCCGTCCTCCTCCGAGGAGACCCCCAGGAGCTCCACCGCGCAGCGCGGGACGACACCGGCCGCGCTGACCGCGCGCAGCGCGTGCAGGGCCGCCGCGAAGCCTGCCTTCATGTCGGCGCTGCCGCGCCCGTAGAGCCGGCCGTCCTCCACGACCGCCGACCACGGGGACCCGTGCGCCCATGGCGTCGTGCCGGGGCCCACCACGTCCAGGTGCGCGCAGAGGGCGAGGAGCGGCGCGCCGGCGGTGGCGCCCTCCAGGCGGGCTCGCACGTTCACGAGCTCGGTCCGGTCCGCCTCCTCGCCCGGGTGATCGGCATCCGCGCGGACCGCGTCCAGGTCATAGGCGACGACCTGCACCCCGTGGAGCCCGGCCCGCCGGGCCTGCGCGGCCGCCAGCTGCATCACCTCACGCTCGTCACCGGTGACGCTCGCGGTCGCCACGAGCGCCCGCAGGTCAGCGATGAGCGCGGCGTCGTTCAGAGCGGCGAGGGCGGCCTCGACCTCGTCCACGGCCTTCATGGTCTCCCAATGCGCGCGAACGAGCCCGCGAAAAGCCTCGCCCCAGGGGGCTCGTTTTCCGTCGGCGAGTTCGCGCCCGGGAAGCACGCCTCCCGGGCGCGGCTTTTCGCTTTCACGGGGTCGAGAGCAGCGCGGCCCGTTCGTCGGCGTCGCCGGCGTCCGCGACCGCGCGCGCCTTGCGCACGGCGCTGGTCAGCGCCCGGGCGTACGCCGTGCCGGCCGCCTGGATGATGTCGGTGGCGACCGCCTGGCCGGCCCCGGTCACGCGCTCACCCGCGAGCACCCCGGGGAAGTCGGCCTTGATCGCCGCGGCGGGATCACCGAGCTCGACAACGACGCTCGCCTCGCCGAGCGCATCCTGGCCACCGGTGACCGCGTCCACGCGGAACTCGCGCAGGCGGGCATCCACGCCGGTGGCGGCGTTCACGGCGCGGAAGATCGCGTCGATCGGGCCGTCCCCGGTGAAGCGGCCCTCGACGAGCTCGCCGTCGGGCATGCGGACCGCGACCGTCGCGTGCGGCGGTCGCCGCGAGGAGGCCTCCACGTCGAACCACTCCAGGGCGTAGCCGGCCAGCTCGTCGCGCAGCTCGTCGGTGACGAGGGCCTCCAGGTCCATCGCGGTGACCTGCTTCTTCTTGTCCGCGATGTCCTTGAAGCGCTTGAAGGCGGCGTTCAGCGTCGCGCCATCGACCGTGTAGCCCAAATCCTGCAGCGCCGACTTCAGCGCCGCGCGCCCGGAGTGCTTGCCGAGCACCAGCGAGTTGGCGTCCAGCCCGACCGTCCGGGCGTCCATGATCTCGTACGTGGCTCGGTGCTTGAGCACGCCGTCCTGGTGGATGCCGGACTCGTGCGCGAAGGCGTTGCGCCCGACGATCGCCTTGTTCGGCTGCACCGCGTAGCCGGTGAGGCGGCTGACGAGGCGGCTCGTGCGCGCGATCTCCGTGGTGACGACGTTCGTGTGCAGGCCCACGGCGTCGCCGCGAGTGTGCAGGAGCATCACCAGCTCCTCGAGCGCGGCGTTGCCGGCGCGCTCGCCGATGCCGTTGATCGAGGTCTCGACCTGGCGGGCACCCGCCAGGACACCGGCGAACGAGTTCGCGACGGCCAGCCCCAGGTCGTCGTGGCAGTGCACCGACAGCACGGCCTGGTGCAGGTCCGGCACGAGCGCGTACAGGCGCGTGAGGAATGCCGTGTACTCCTCGGGCATCGTGTAGCCGACGGTGTCCGGGACGTTGATCGTCGTGGCACCCTCGTCGAGCGCGATCTGCACGACCTCGGCGGTGAACTCCACGTCGGCGCGCGTGGCGTCCATCGGGGAGAACTCGACGTCCTGGCACAGCGCCTTGGCCTGCGCGACGGACGCACGGGTCAGGCCCTTGACGTCCTCTCGCGTGGACATGAGCTGATACTCGATGTGGATGTCGGAGGTCGACAGGAAGGTGTGGATTCGAGGTCGCTCGCTGTCACGGACGGCCTCCCATGCACGGTCGATGTCCGCGGCGTTGGCCCGCGCGAGGCCCGCGATGATCGGCCCGTGGACCTGCCGGGCGATGGCCTGCACGGCCTCGAAGTCGCCAGGCGAGGCGATCGGGAAGCCGGCCTCGATGACGTCCACGTTCAGGCGCGCGAGCTGATGGGCGATCTCGAGCTTCTCCGCCGCGTTCAGCGAGATGCCCGGCGACTGCTCCCCGTCGCGGAGCGTCGTGTCGAAGATGATGACTGCGTCACTACGCGTGCTGCTCATGTCGTATCGGTGCCTTTCTGGGGCTTGTCCTTCGGTCTTCTCCAATGGTTCGCGGCTTCAGGCGGCCGCCACGCGCTGATGCATTCCCCTAGCGGGGAAGGAGGAGAAGCAGGCGAAGAGACGACCGAGGCGACATGCGTGGCTCAATGTAGCGCATCCCTCACAGCCTTTCAGGGAACGAGCACGACCTTGCCGATGTTGCGGCGCTCGGTGAGGATCCGGTGTGCCTCGCCGGCCCGCTCGAACGGCACGGCGTCGGAGACGACGGGCTGGATCGTGCCGTCGGCCATGAGGTCAAGCAGCGGGGTCACCCACGGCTCGAGGGTCCCCCGGTCCTTCCACAGCGTGAGCATGTTCAGTCCGATCACGGTCTTGGACTCGCCCATCTGGTCCATGAGGTTGAAGCCGCGGACCATCTGCAGCGCCTGGGGTGCTGCCTTCAGCAGCGAGCGCTTCTCCCCGGCGACGACCGACGAGGCCCCGAACGCCACGACCCGGCCCCCGGCCCGCAGCATCTTGTAGCTGCGGCGCAGGCTCGCGCCGCCGATCGCGTCCATGATGAGGTCGAAGGACGACAGGCCTCGCTCCCAGCCCTTGCGGGTGTAGTCCAGCGGGTGCTGCACGCCGAAGCCGCGGATCGCCTCGTGCTTGGACGGTGAGGAGGTCCCCCACACCTCCGCGCCGTGCCGTCGGGCGATCTGCGTGGCGGCGATGCCGACGCCACCGGCCGCGGCGTGCAGGAGCACCCGCTCTCCCGCGCGCAGGCTGCCGTAGCCGACCAGGCCCGCCCAGGCCGTCGCGTAGTTCACCGGGATCGCGGCGCCCTGCTCGAAGCTCAGCGCGTCCGGCAGCGGGACGACGTCGCCGGTGGGGACGACGACCTGCTCGGCGTAGCCGCCGAACTGCGTGCCCGCCATCACGCGGTCACCGACGGCGAAGCGGTCCACCCCGTCGCCGACCTCGGCGACGAGGCCGCTGACCTCGTAGCCCACGACGCACGGTGGCTTCGGCGCGTCGGGGTACAGCCCGATGCGCGCCATGACGTCCGCGAAGTTCACGCCCGCGGCCTTCACCTCGATCCGCACCTGACCGGGCCCGCATACCGGGTCAGGACGTTCCTGCACCTGCAGGACGTCGTAGGTGCCATGGGTGGTGATGACGACGACGCGCATGGCGCAAACCTACTCGGGTGCGCGCACGACCAGGACCGGGCGGTCCGACAGATGCAGCAGGCGCGTGGGCGTGGAACCCACCAGTGCGCTCTTCAGCGGGCGTTCGCCATAGGAACCGACGACGATGTAGCGGGCGTCGACCTCGCCTGCCGCCCCGATCAGGCCGTCGGCGGGGTCGGCCTTCAGCAAGGCCGTCGTCACCTTTGCCCCCGCGGCCGCAGCCTGGTGCACGCCGTGCTCCAGCATGGTCTTCCCACGCTGGGCGATCGCGTCGTCCAGGTCGTGCAACTCCCCACCCGTGCGCGGCGCCTCGAACGCGAACACGAGGTGCACGCCGGCATCCAGGTCGGCGGCGAGGCGTAGCGCCTCGTCCAGCGCGGCGCGGGCGCCGTCGGTCCCGTCGTAGCCCACCACGAGCGTGTTGGCCATCAGGCCGTGCCCTTCGTCAGCTGGGCGGCCAGCGCCGGGTCGATCGGCCGGGGCTTCTCCCGGAAGAACTCGGGGTTGTTGCGCCACTGCAGCGCCATCAACACCAGACCCGTGATGATCATGACCGCCGTGATGACGACGGGCGACCCGACCCCGAGGAACGGTTTGGCGTAGCCACCGTCGGACACCGAGTAGTCCTTGACCGCCTTGTAGAAGACGTAGGCGAGGATCGCGGCGCCCGTCAGCGGGAGGACGGCGAGGTACAGGAAGTTCCTCGCGCTCTTGAACAGGTGGTGGCGGTAGAACCACGTGCACGCGAAGCCGGTCAGACCGTAGTAGAAGGCGATCGTCATGGCCAGCGACGTGAAGGCGTCCGCGATGAGGTTCTGGCTCGTGAGCTCCAAGAAGGCGAAGACGGCTCCGGACACCGCGCCCATCCAGATCGTGGCCGTCGACGGGGTCATGTGGCGCGGATGCACCGTGCCGAAGCCATCGGGCAGCGCCTTGCGCCTGGCCATCGACAGCGCGGACCGCGTGGCGGGCAGGATCGTTGTCTGCGTCGAGGCGGAGGCCGACGTGAGCACCGCGATGATGAGCAGCTTGTCCAGCGGCGAGCCCAGGACGTCCTTGGCGATCGGGGCGAACACGTCGCTCTGGTTGTCGATCAGCGACTGCGTCCCGCCGAACGCCTGGGCGGCCGTCGCCACCACGACGTAGATGCCGAGCAGGATGAACGTCGAGATGACCGCCGCCTTGCCGGAGGACTCAGAACCGTTCTCGGTCTCCTCGTTGACGCTGACCGCCGAATCCCACCCCCAGTAGATGAAGATCGCCAGCAGGACGCCGCTGGCCATGGCGGTCGACGAGGAGATGTCCAGCGGGTTGAACCACGACCAGCTCGGGTCGATCGACCCCTTGGGGTTACCCGTGTAGACCTTGATGAGCGCGACGACCGCGAAGATGAGCAGGGTGATGAACTCCATGCCCAGCAGCCACCGCTGCGTCCGTGCCGACAGCTCGATCCCGATGTAGCAGATCCACGTCATCACGACGATCCACCCCACGCCGATGGCCAGCACGACGCCGGTCGACGGGCTGTCCACGCCGAACAGCTGACACGAGTAGATCGCCGCCACCGCGGCGAGGCTCGGCATGACGAGCACATCCGCGACGAGCACGGCCCAGCCGCCCATCCAGCCGATCCGCGGACCCATCGCCGTCGACACCCACGCGAACGTCGTGCCGCAGTCGGGGTCCGCGCGGTTGAGGTAGTTGTACGCCGCCGCGATGCATCCCATCGGAATGAAGGCGAGCAGGATGACGGCCGGCGCCTGCACCCCGATGCCCTCGACGGCGACGATGAAGCCGAGCGTCGCGGCGAGGCTGTAGCCGGGCGCGGTCGAGGCGACCGCGATGACGACCCCGGAGAGGAAGCTGATGGCCCCGCCCTTGAGGCCCTTGTTCCCCGGCGCCGATCCCTGGCCGCTTCCGGTTGGTGCTTCCACGCTCGTTACTTCCACGCTGGCCTCGCATCCCATCAATGGACTGGACGGCCGACCTTACGTTGGGGCCGCGGTGAGGGCAACGACAGGCTGTCGCGCATTGACGGGCATGGTTGTCCACGGTGTCACATGCCAAATCTGCTCGCGGCAGCCACGGGTCAAGCGCAGCAACGGCCCTGGGGGCATTGCCGCAACGCACCTTCAGCCGAACGTGACGGCGCGCCCGTCGACGAAGCCGTCGCTGGCGACGAGCTCGTCGATGACCGTCTGCGGCACCTGACCGTCGGTGGTGATCACCATGACCGCGAGGCCGCCGCCGTCGCCGTTGTCGTCGTCCGCGACGTGACCGACGGCACACGAGTCGATGTTGACCCCGTGCTCGCCGAACGCCGTGCCGACGCGGCCGATCATCCCCGGCTGGTCGCGGTAGCGCAGCAGTGCGATGTGGTCCGTGAGCTGCAAATTGAAGCGCTGACCCCAGGCCTCCAGGAGGTGCGGGCGGGCCTTGCGGCCCACGACCGTGCCGACGACGCGCACGCGCTGGTCGGACGCGACGACGCTGACGCGCACGAGGTCGGCGAAGTCCCGGGCACTCGTGCGCTTGGTCTCCACGAGCTCGATGCCGCGCTGCTCGGCCACACCGAGGACATTGACCTCATTGAGGTCCTCCTCGGTCTTGCCGTCCAGCACGCCGAGCACGGCCTGCAGCCCGAGCGGGCGGGTGTCGCGCTCAGCGATGCGGCCGAACTCCTCGACCTCGACGCGGTCCAGCGACTTGCCTTCCACGAGCGCCATCGCGAGCTTGCCCAACCGCCGTGTGAGCGGCAGGAACGGCCCGAGCACCTCGAGGTCCTCGGCGGCGATCGCGGGCACGTTGACCGCGCTTGTGACGCTGCCGCCCGTCAGGGCGGCGACGACCTGCTCGGCCGCCTGGAAGCCCGCGCGGTCGGTCGCCTCGGCCGTCGAGGCGCCCAGGTGCGGGGTGACGATGACGTTCGGGTAGGCGAACAGCGGATGCTCGGTGATCGGCTCGCTGCGGAAGACGTCAAGGGCCGCACCGCCGACCTTGCCCGAGTCCAGCGCCGCCTGGAGGTCCGCGTCCACGATGAGCGGGCCGCGCGCGACGTTGAGGATGCGCACCCCGTCCTTCATCTTCGCGAACGCGGCCGCGTTGAGCCAGCCCTCGGTCTCCGGCGTCTTGGGCAGGTGGACGGTGATGAAGTCCGCGACCGCGTAGACGTCATCGGAGGACTCGGCCTTCTCGACGCCCATCTCCTTGTAGCGCTCGGCGCCGACGAACGGGTCGAAGGCGATGATCTTCATGCCGAAGCCCTGGGCGCGATGGGCGACGAGCTGGCCGATGCGGCCGAAGCCGACGATCCCCAGCGTCTTGTCCATGACCTCGGTGCCCGAGTACTTCGAGCGGTCCCAGCGGCCGGCGATGAGGCTGGCGTGGGCCTGCGGGATGTTGCGGGCCAGGGCCAGCAGCAGCGCGACCGTGTGCTCGGCTGCGGTCACGACGTTCGACTGCGGCGCGTTGGCGACGATGATGCCGCGCTTTGTGGCGGCGGGGACGTCGACGTTGTCCACGCCCACGCCGGCCCGGCCGATGGCCTTGAGGTTCGTCGCGCCCGACAACAGCTCGGCGGTGAGCTTGGAGGCGCTGCGGATGAGGATGCCGTCGTAGGCGCCGATCTCGGCGGCCAGTTCGCCGTCGGTCCAGTCCGTCTTCACGTCGACGTCGAAGTGCTCTTTGAGCAGGTCGATGCCGGAGGCGCCGATGTTCTCGGCGACGAGGACGCGGGTCATGCGGTCACCTCGGAGGTAGCGGGGGTCTGCGGGAGGTGCTCGACCACATGGTCGATGCAAGCGGTCAGGGCCTGCACGTCCGCGGGTTCGACGGCCGGGAACATCGCAATACGCAGCTGGTTGCGACCGAGTTTGCGGTAGGGCTCGGTGTCGACGACGCCGTTGGCGCGCAGCGTGGCGGCGACCGCGGCGGCATCGATGCTGTCGTCGAAGTCGATCGTGCCGACGACGAGCGAGCGGTTGGCCGTCTGGCGGACGAACGGCGTGGCGTACGACGACGCCTGCGCCCAGCCGTACAGGTGATCGGAGGACGCGGTGGTCCGCCCCGTGCAGAAGTCCAGACCGCCGTTCTCGTTCATCCACTGCAGCTGCTCGTTGAGGAGGAAGAGCGTGGCGAGCGCCGGCGTGTTGTACGTCTGATTCTTCCTGGAGTTGTCCAGCGCGACGCTCAGGGAGAGGAACTCGGGGATCCACCGGTCCGTGGCGGCGATCCGCTCGATCCGCTCCTGGGCGGCGGGGCTCAGCAGCGCCAGCCACAGGCCGCCGTCGGAGGCGAAGGACTTCTGCGGCGCGAAGTAGTAGACGTCGGCCTGGGAGGCGTCCAGCGGCAGGCCGCCCGCGCCGGACGTGGCGTCGATGACGACGAGTGCGTCGCCGCTGTCCTGCGGGCGGACGACCGGCACCATCACGCCGGTGGACGTCTCGTTGTGGGCCCAGGCGAGGATGTCGACGTCCTCGTGACCCGTCGGGGCAGGCGCGTCGCCGGGTTCGGCGGCGACAATCACCGGATCCTGGAGGAACGGGGCGCCCTTGGTGGACGCCGAGAACTTCTTCGAGAACTCCCCGAACGTCAGGTGCAGGGCGCGGCGCTCGACGAGGCCGAACGCGGCGGCGTCCCAGAACGCGGTGCTGCCACCGTTGCCCAACGCGACCGTGTAGCCGTCGGGGATCTGGAAGAGGTTCCCCAGGCCGTCGCGCACACTGCCGACGAGGTCCTTGACGGGCTTCTGGCGATGCGACGTCCCCATGAGGGCCGCGCCGTGTTGCGCCAGCGCCTGCAGCTGCTCCGGGCGGATCTTGGACGGGCCGCACCCGAAGCGGCCGTCCGCGGGGAGCAGATCGGAGGGGATCTTCAGGGTCTCGGTGCTTGGCGCCACGGATGGCCTCCTGTGGAGGTCGGAAACAGGGTGGTGCCCAGGCGCGCGGCGGAGGTGGTCACTACGCCATCGCTCCCCGGTGGTGACCCACCTGACAACGCCAGTCGCGACGGCCGGGCCGAGGATAGCGAACGGGGTGCGACGGGACTGTTGCGATCGTGTGCCGCCGGGGCGTGGCGAGGCGCCCCGGCCCCACGATCCGGCGATGCCTCCCGTGCCTATAGCCCCCGACGCCGAGCCCGCGTCGGTGGTCTGTGCCCCCACCACCGCCGAGTCCCGCCTCGTGTCCGCTGGGCGGACACTGACCGGGACTCGGCGGCCGAGACCGGAGCCTCAGCCCTGGGCGAAGCCCGAGTCGTCGATCCAGTCCATCATCTTGCGCAGCTCCTTGCCGGTCGTCTCGATCGGCTTGGCGGCCTGCTCGGCGCGCATGCGCTTGAAGTTTTCCTGGCCGGCGCGGTTCTCCGCGATCCACTCACGGGCGAAGTCGCCGGACTGGATCTCGCCGAGGATCTTCTTCATCTCGTCGCGCGTCTCCTGCGTGATGACGCGTGGGCCGCGGCTGTAGTCGCCGTACTCGGCCGTGTTGGAGATCGAGTACCGCATCCCCGCGAGGCCCTTCTCGTACATGAGGTCGACGATCAGCTTGAGCTCGTGGAGGCACTCGAAGTACGCCATCTGCGGGTCGTACCCCGCGTCGACGAGCGTCTCGAAGCCGGCCTGGACGAGCTCGGAGGCGCCGCCGCAGAGCACGGCCTGCTCGCCGAAGAGGTCGGTCTCGGTCTCGTCCTTGAACGTCGTCTCGAAGACGCCGCCGCGGGTGCAGCCGATGCCGCGGGCGTACGCGAGCGCCAGCGCCTGCGCCGTGCCGGTCGCGTCCTGCTCGATGGCGATCAGGCCGGGGACGCCCGAGCCCTCCAGGTACTGGCGGCGCACGAGGTGGCCGGGGCCCTTGGGGGCGACGAGGCCGACGTCGACGCCGGCGGGCGGCTCGACCTCGTTGTAGAGGATCGAGAAGCCGTGCCCGAAGAGCAGCAGGTTGCCCTCGGCGATGCCGTCGCGGACCTCCTCCTCCCAGACCTGACGGTGCAGCTCGTCCGGGACGAGCATCATCACGACGTCGCCGCGGGAGGCGGCGTCGGCGATCGGCGGCACCTCGAGGCCCGCGTCCTTGGCCTTCTGCACCGAGGAGGAGTCCTCGCGCAGGCCTACGACGACGTGCACGCCGGAGTCCTTGAGGTTCTGGGCGTGGGCGTGGCCCTGGGACCCGAAGCCGATGATCGCGACGGTCTTGCCGTCGAGGAGAGTGGGATCTGCGTCGCTGTCGTAGTACATAAGTCGCCGGACGATAGCGACGTGCCGCCCGGCGGGGCGGCGTCGTGCGCCGGCGCGACGGGCGGGTGCTCAGGCGACGGCGGCCGCGACGAACGTGCGGCCGGGGACGGACACGCTGCCGTCGTCCTTGACGAACGGCGCCAGGCGCTCGTCGAAGGCATCGCGCAGCCGGTAGTGGTCGGCCGGCGAGAGCCCCGCCGCCACCACGGCGAGCGTCGGCGACAGGTCGCGCTGGTGGTCCCAGGCCGCGTCAGCGGTCTTGAAGTCGAAGTGCAGGTCGACGGTGTCGACCTCGATGTCCTGGAAGCCGGCGGTCGCGACGATGTCGATGAGCTCCTCCCGGTCTGCCAGTGCGAACGGCCCCGGCTGACCCGGCGGTGGGGCCGGGGCGAGCCCGAGCTCCACGGCCACCTCGCCCGGCGCCGCCAGCAGCGGGTTCACCGCTCGCGTGTCCCAGACCGCGAGCGCGAGACGCCCGCCCGGGCGCAGGACACGGCGCGTCTCACGCAGCGCCGTCTCGGGATCGGCGAGCAGCATGTAGCCCCAACGGCACAGGACCGCGTCGACGGTGGCGGTCTCCAGGTCGATCCACTCGGCCTCCATCGCCTTGGCGTCGACGATGTCCATGAGGCCGAGCTCACCGGCGCGCTCCCGCGCGATGGTGACCATGGCCTCCGCGCCGTCGGTGGAGATGAGCTTGCCGCCGGGGCGCAGGAGCTGCGCGGCCATGAGCCCGGTGTCCCCCGGGCCGGCGGCCAGTTCGAGGACGGTCTGCCCCGGCTGGGGGGCGATCGCGTCGACCATCCACGCCGACACCGGTAGGGCGGCCTCCTGGAAGGCCCGGCGGCGGGCGCTCCAGCCCGCGGAGGCCTGCTCCCACCGCTCGCGGCTGGTTACGCGGAAGGCCGCTACGTCCTCTTCGAGTCCCATCAGGTCCCCCACAGTAGGCCAGCCGCAGCCGGTGGCACTACTTCAACACAAAGCGCACTGTGACCGGCTTGGAGACGGACCCGCCGGCGTCCGTCGCGCGGGCGGACACCTCGTAGACACCGGCCTTGGGCTTGAGCGTGCTCTTGAGCTTGTACGAGAAGGCGCCGTTCTTCTGCGTGAGGACGAAGAACACGGGCTTCTTGCAGCTGGAAGCCTTGAAGGTCGTCTTGCCGTCGAGGTACACGCACGCCGCCGCGGCGGCGCTCGTCGTCTTCTTCTTCGTGATCGAGACGCGGCGGATCGAGAGCTCCACCGACTTCACGGGCGTCGCGTCGGTGGCGGTGCCCGTGAAGAGGACCTTGGCCAGGAGCTTCTTGTCGAGCGTCGTCGTCGTCACGGTCTTCTTGCCCTGCTTGACCTTCTTGGTGGCGAAGATCTTGAAGGCCTTGTTCTTCGCCGGCGAGGTGAGCTTCACGACCGGCGGGGTGCCGTCGGTGATCAGCACCGTCGGGATCGCGACCGCGGTGCTGGCGGCGCCGCCGGTGTCGACGACCGTCAGCGTCGCGTTGTAGATCCCGAGCTGGCTGTAGACGTGCGTGATCGCCGGCGTCGTGGTCTCCTGGGTGCTGCCGTCGCCGAAGAACCAGCGGTACTTGGCGATGCCGCCACCGGACGCGCCCTCCGGGTCGGTCGACTTGGAGCCGTCGAAGGTGATCGTGTCGCCCTGCCTGGCCGCCACCGGGGTCGCCACCGCCGACGCCGTGGGCTTGAGGTTCAGGAACTCGTCGGCGCCCAGGTCGGTCGCGGCACCCGCCAGCCGGGGCTGACCCTCGAAGTCCGTCGTGGACTCCCCGCCGACGGGCGCACCGCCCTTGTCGATCACCGGCGCAGTCGCCCGCAGGTGGACGTTGAGCTTGGCGAGGTTGACGAACAGCTGGTCGTCGGGCGTCGTCATCTTGCCGGGCACCGTGACGGTGGCGTTGTCCGCCGCCGCGCCCACCGCGTTCTGGGTGGTATCGGAAGTCGATACCGTGACCCTGGCGGTGTTCGCGACACCACCCAGGAGCGAAATCGGGATCGCCGGGGTGAAGCTTGTGACGGTCCCCTGGCTCTTGCCGTGGACGATCGAGCGGTCGAACGTGACGTCCACGTTGCCGGCCGCGGTCTGTCCCGACGACGCGGCGGAGACGGCGAAGGGCTTGTCGCCGCCGGCCACCGTGACGTGGGTCGCGATGACCTTCACGTCGCCGGCAGTGTCCTGCCCCGGGAGGGCCCCGCCGAGGGTGGCGACCTTCAGGCCCGCGCCCGAGGCGCCCGCCAGCAGAGCGATGGAGTCGAGCGTGACGGCTTTCTTCAGCGCGTCGGTGGCCGGGCTCGTGACCGTGAGCGCATCGCTGGCCGGCTTCTGCGCGACGAGCGTGCTGCGCGTGACGGTGTTCGCAATTGGGCTGCTGTCGGCGTTCTTGTCGTTGCCGACGAGTCCGACCGCCGGGCCGTTGCCGGCGCCGGAGATGACGAGCGAGTCGGCGATCGCGAGCGTCGAGGTCGCGTTGCCGAGCACCGCGGGCTGCGTCTGCGTCGTCGCGCCGGCCGGCCCGTTGATGATCGTGCTGCTCTTCAGCGTGCTCGTGCCGGCGCCGACGGTCGGGTCCACCGCGTAGGCGGCGGCGTCGTCCGTGCTGGCGACCAGGCGCAGGATCGCGCCGTTCTTGAAGACGGTGTCGCGTCCGGTCACGAGGACCGCAGGGCCAGCGTTGGCGGCGGTCGCGACGGTGATGCCGTCGAGCACGTTCCCCTGGATGAGGGTGAATGTCGGGTCGCCCGTCGCGGCGCTGGCGGCGGGATAGATCGTCGTCTTGCCGGCGGTCCCCTGGATGAGCACGTTCTTCTTCGTCAACGTGATCTTGCCGGTCTCCTTGTAGGTGCCCGGCTTGACGATGATCGTGTCCCCGTCCGCGACGACGCCCACGGCAGCGATCACCGTCTTGCAGACCTTGGCGACGCAGCCCGGGGCGGCAGCCCCGGCGTCGACCGTGTAGGTCTCGGCGGCCTGCCCCACGGCAGGCGTGGCAGCCGCGCCGACAGCGGCGGTGACGAGGATGACGGAAATCCGGCGTGGCATGCGCGCATCGTATTCACCTCGTCCGACACGACGTCGCGGGTACCGCGGCTCAGCGCAGGTCGCGACGCCGCAGCTTGCCCGAAGTGGTCCGCGGCAGCGCATCGACGACGCGGATCTCCTTGGGCACCTTGAAGCGCGCCAGGCGCGCGGCGCAGTGCTCGCGCAGCGCGTGTTCGCTCACCTCGCTACCGGCCCGCAGGACGACGCGCGCGTGGACCGCCTCGCCCCATTCCGGGTCCGGCCGCCCGAGGACGGCCGCCTCGGCCACGGCGGGGTGCTCGGCGAGCACCGCCTCCACCTGGGTCGGGGCGACGTTCTCCCCACCGGTCACGATCGTGTCCGCCTTGCGGCCGACGACGGTCAGCCGCCCCTCGTCGTCCAGGCGCCCGAGGTCGCCCGTGGCCAGTTCGGTCTGCGGATCGCTGCCGGCCACCGTGAGGCCACGCACGTGGATCTCGCCGTCGTCGGCCACCCGCACCCGGGTGCAGAAGAGCGGCGGCCGCGCGTCGGCCTGGCCGTGGCCCGGTCGCTGGGTGGTCACCTGCGAGCACGCCTCGGTCAGGCCGTAGGTCTGCGCGACCGGCACGCCCGCGGCCGCCGCCCGACGCAGGAGCTCCGGCGCCACGGGGCCGCCGCCCACGAGCGCGCAGCGCAGCGCCGGCGGCTGCGACAGGCCGGCGTCCAGCAGGCGGGCAAGCGTCGTCGGGACGACCGAGACGAGCGTCACGCCATCCTCCATGAGGGCACGCAGCACGCGTTGGGTGTCCCAGCGGTCGTGGACGAGCGCCGTCCCGCCGGCGATGGCGCCCCGCACGAGGATGCTCAACCCCCCGACGTGGCTGAGGGGCAGCGCACACAGCCAGCGTTCGAGCCCTCCGGAGCGCAGGGCGGTCGCCGACCCCAGCGCGCTCCACAGCCAGTTGCCGTAGGTCAGCGCGATCGGCTTGGCCACGCCGCTCGTGCCCGAGGTCTGGATGATCGCCGCGGGCGCCGCCAGGTCGTGGCGGGTCACCGGACTCCACCCGCGCGCGTCCGGGCCCGCCGACGGGAGCGTGCCGGCGAGCACGTGGTCGGCAGCGGGGCGCTCGGCCTCCTTCAGGCGCAGATCGTGCGGGACGGCGACCGCACCACGCAGCCAGATCGCGTGCAGGGCGATCGCGAAGTCTTCCCCGGGCGCCAAGGCGATCGCCACGCGGTCACCCGCGGCGACGCCGTCCAGCCCGGCCGCCGTGCGCAGTGCGGCCGCGTGCAGCTGCGCGTAGGTCAGGTCGTTGACCGCCGGGCGGTCCGGGTGCGCGCGGGCGGCACGCGTGAGCCAGGCGTCGACGGTCACCGCAGGCAACGTACCCCGGGCGCCACGAGCGTGCGGCGACGCCCGTCCACCGGAGCAAGGACAAGTAGCCTGCGCTCCATGTCAGTGACCTGGACGCCCGCCGGCGAGTACGAGGACATCCGCTACGAGACGACGGATGACGGCATCGCCAAGATCACGATCGACCGGCCGGAGGTCCGCAACGCCTTCCGCCCGCAGACGATCATCGAGCTCTCGGGCGCCTTTGAGGCCGCGCGCGAGGACCCGGACGTCGGCGTCATCATCTTCACCGGCGAGGGACCGCTCGCCTTCTGCTCCGGCGGCGACCAGCGCGTGCGCGGCGACTCGGGCTACATGACCGATCCCGGGGCGGCCGGGCGTGCCGCCGTGGGGCGCTTCCACGTCACCGACCTGCAGGTCCAACTGCGGCGCCTGCCGAAGCCCGTGGTCGCGATGGTCGCCGGGTACGCGGTCGGCGGCGGCCACGTGCTGCACCTCTGCTGTGACCTGACGATCGCGGCCGACAACGCGCGCTTCGGCCAGACGGGCCCGCGCGTGGGATCGTGGGACGGCGGCTTCGGCGCGTCCCTGCTGGCGGATCTCGTCGGCACGAAGAAGGCCAAGGAGATCTGGATGCTGTGCCGGCAGTACGACGCCCAGGAAGCGCTGCGGATGGGGCTGATCAACACCGTCGTCCCGCTTGCCGAGCTGGAGACGGAGACCGTGAAGTGGTGCCGTGAGATGCTCGCCCTGTCCCCCTTCGCCCTGCGCCTGGTCAAGTCCAGCTTCCACGCGCACGAGGACGGCTACGCGGGCATCCAGCAGCTCGCCCACGACACGAACCTGTTGTTCTACGGCAACGAGGAGGCCCAAGAGGGCCGCAACGCCTACCGCGAGAAGCGCGCACCGGACTTCAGCCGGTTCCCGCGGCGCGCGTAGGTCCGCTGAGCATGGTCAAGATCTGGCTCATGGCCGCGCGGGTGCGCACGCTGCCCGCGGCCGTCGCCCCGGTGCTCGTCGGCACGGCGCTGGCCCAGGCGCTCGACGATCAGTTCAGCGTTCTGCGCTTTCTCGCCGCGCTGCTCGGAGCCCTGTTCATCCAGGTCGGGACGAACCTGTCCAACGACTACTCCGACGCCCGCCGCGGCGCCGACACCGAGGACCGGCTCGGCCCCGTGCGGGTCACCGCCGGCGGCCTCGTGCCGCCGAAGCAGGTCCTGCTCGCGACGTACATCACCTTCGGCCTCGCCGTGCTGTGCGGCGTCTATCTCGTCGCGGTCGCCGGCTGGGAACTGGCCATCGTCGGCATCCTGTCGATCGCCGCGGGCGTCCTCTACACCGGCGGCCCACGGCCGTACGGCTACGAGGGCCTGGGCGAGATCTTCGTCTTCCTCTTCTTCGGCATCGTCGCCGTCGCGGGCTCGACGTTCGCGCAGATCGAGCGCTGGCCGTGGGAGGCGTTTGCCTACGCCGTGCCCGTCGGCCTGCTGGCGAGCGCGATCCTCGTCGTCAACAACATCCGTGACATGGACACCGACCGGCGGGTGGGGAAACGGACCCTGGCCGTCCGCCTGGGGCGCGACCGCACGCGCGTCATGTACGCCGTGATGGTCTACGGCGCCTTCGTGACCGCGCTGATCCCCTGGCTGTTCGGGCCCCTCAGCGTGTGGACGGCGCTCTGCCTGCTGGCAGTCCCGCTGGCGGTGAAGCTCGTGCAGACGGTGCGGACCCACACCGACGGCCCGACGCTCAACGGCGCCCTGGCCGGGACCGGGCAGTTGCAGCTCATCTTCTGCGTGCTCCTGTCGGTCGGCATCCTGCTCTCCTGACCCGCGTGCCCGACGTCGCCCTCCACCACGAGGTCCTGCGGCTCCGCACGCCGCTCGTCACCGCGTTCGGGGAGCTGCGCGAGCGCGAGCTGCTGATCCTCGAGCTCACCGGACCGGACGGGGTCACCGGGCGTGGCGAGTCCGCCCCGCTGACCCCCTACGACGGGGTGCCGGTCGAGGTTGCCGCCGAGGCACTGGCGGTCTACGCCGGGATCCTGCAGTCCTTCGACGACGACACCCCGGGGGCGCTGATGCTCGAGGCGTGCCGGGAGGCCGCCGACATCCCCGTCGCACTGGCGGCCGTCGACCTGGCGTTGTGGGACCGGGCGGGCAAGCGCTCGGGGCGGCCCGTCGCCACGCTGCTGACCGACGCGCCGCTGGATCGCGTGCCCGTCAACGCCACGATCGGGGCCGCTGACCGCGCCGGTGCGGCGAGTGCCGCCGCCGCCGCCCGCGAGGCCGGGTACGGCTGCGTGAAGCTCAAGGTCGGGCTCGGCGACGACGCCGGGCGTGTCGCGGCGGTCCGGGCGGCCGCGGGCCCGGAGATGCATTTGCGCCTGGACGCCAACGGCGCGTGGGACGTGGACGAGGCGGTGCGCATGATCGACGCGCTATCCCCCGCCGGTCTGGAGCTCGTCGAGGAACCCGTCCACGGGATCGACGCCATCCGCGCAGTCCGTGAGCGCGTGGCGGTACGGATCGCGATGGACGAGACGGCCGGGGACTTCGGGGCCCTGATCGCCGGTGGCGCGGACGCCGTCTGCCTGAAGATCTCGCGCTGCGGTGGCATCTCGGGCCTGCTCGCGCAGGCGGCACTCGTGCAGGCCGGCGGTGCTGAGGTCTACGTCGCATCGACGTTCGACGGGCCGCTGGGCGTCGCCGCCGCGGTGCATGTCGCCGCCGCGCTGCGGGTCACGGCGGCCTGCGGGCTGGCGACGCTGCAGCACCTGGACGTCGACATCCCGGAGGCACTCGCCGTGCGGGACGGCGCGATCAGCGTGCCGACGGCGCCCGGGCTCGGCGTCTGAGCGGTCTCTCAGGACCCGTACGCGCGCGGTCTGAGGCGACCGTGCGAGGTGTTGAGACGGTCTGTGAACCGCCGCTGGGCAAATCCGTCGTCACGAATCCGTCGCCTGGTGACGGAAACGTGACACTCGATCGGTCGCGGAGGGGACCGCGCCCCGTCACACCAGCGCCGCGGCGACGGCGGCGGGCGTTTCGCGCGGCAGGCCGTGCCCTGCCCCGGGGACGATGATCAACGTGGCATCCGGCAGCGCGGCGGCCAGGCGCTCGCCGAGGGTGCGGAACTTCGCGTCACGCTCCCCCACGACGATCCGCACGGGCATCGTCAGCTCGCCCAGGCGGTCCCACAGCGGCGGCATCTCACCGGTCCCGAGGCCGCGGAGCGCCGCCGCCAGGCCGTCGGTGGTGCAGCGGGCGATGTCGGCGCGCTGTGCGGCCCGCGCCTGCGGCGGGTCCTGTGCGAACAGCGGCTGCGTCGTCCACCGGACCGCGAAGGCCGCCAGGCCGTCGCGCTGCAGGTCCAGTGCCAGTGCCGCGTCCGCGTCACGGCGGGCGGCGCGCTCGGCATCGTCCCGGATGCCGGCCGTCGTGGCCACCAGGACCAGTGCGCTGATCCGCTCCGGTGCCCCCAGCGCGACCTGCAGCGCCACGCGCCCACCGAGCGAGTAGCCGCCGAGGACGAAGCGCTCGGGCGCGCCCGCGAGGACGTCGGCGGTGCATCCGGCGAAGCCGGCCGGCCGCACCGCCGACCGCGTGCCGTGGCCCCGCAGGTCGGGCGTGTGGACGGTCCGTCCCGGGTCCAGGGCCTCGCGCACGCCGTCCCACAGCGCCCCCGTCCCGGCGAAGCCGTGCAGCAGGACGATCGGATCGGGGTGGTCGGGCGTGGCCACGGGGCACATCTATACCGTGCGCACCGTGAGCGCGGACGACCTCGCCCCGTGGGTCATCTTCCGTCCCCGTGGTCAGCGATGCGAATGGGTTACCCAATGACAGAGACCGTCGACACCTACCTGCTGCTGCGCGCCCTCGTGGACGAGCTGGCTCGTTGTGGCCTGGCCGGTGCCTGCACGTCGCCCGGCTCGCGGTCCACCCCGCTGGTCCTGGCGCTCGCCCGCCACCCTGAGGTGCCGACGTGGTCGCACGTCGACGAGCGCTGCGCGGCGTTCTTCGCGCTCGGCGTCGCCAAGGCGACCGGCCGGCCGGCCGCGATCGCCTGCACGTCCGGCACCGCGGCCGCCAACTACCTGCCGGCGATCATCGAGGCGCGCGAGGCACGCGTGCCGCTCATCGTGCTCACCGCCGACCGTCCGCCGGAGCTGCGCGCCGTCGGCGCCGGTCAGACGATCGACCAGGTGAAGCTGTACGGCGACGCGGTGAAGTGGTTCGTCGAGGTCGGAACCCATCCCGCCACGCCCGACCGGCTGCGGTGGATGCGCCAGCTCGCCTGCCGGGCGATGTGGACCGCGATGGACGGGCGCCCGGGTCCGGTGCACCTGAACCTGCCGCTGCGCGAGCCCCTCGTCCTCGACGAGGAACTGCCCGACGAGGAGGTCGCCGGCGGTGGCGGCCGGCCCGACGGGCGGCCCTGGGTGGCGCGGGCCTCGCCGCCCAGCGGCGCCGAGACGGCCGCGCAGGCGCTGGCGCCGATCGTCGCCGCCGCCGAGCGCGGCGTCGTCGTCGCGGGCCGGGA
>JAOPZJ010000165.1 GCA_025964155.1 Solirubrobacterales bacterium | reverse complement strand
CGGGCGCCGCGCGGCATGGTCTTCGCGTGCCGTACCCGGGTGGCGGGGCGCCGCGTCCGTGCCGCGGGGCGCTTCATACGGCCGGCCATCGTCGATGCAGGGGCTGCGGGCGGAGTCATCGGCCTTCGTCCTCCTCGTGAAGCTTGCGGGCCACGCGCAGACGCGCAGACTTGGAACGGGGGTTGGCGGCGGTCTCGCCCGGAGTCGGGACGACGGAACGCCGCGTCAGCAGCTCGGCCTCCGGGGTGCGCCCGCAGACGCACACCGGGAAGTCCGGCGGGCACACGCATCCCTGGGCGCGGTCGGCCAGGAAACGCTTCACGCGACGGTCTTCGAGGGAGTGGAAGGAGATCCCTGCCAGGCGGCCGCCGACGGTCAGGCAGCCCCACGCGAGCGGCAGCGCATCGTCGACCTCCCGCAGCTCGTCGTTGACCGCGATGCGGATGGCCTGGAACGTGCGCTTGGCCGGATGCCCGCCGGCGAAGCGGGCCGGCGTCGGGATCGCGTTCGTGATGACGTCCACGAGCTCCGTCGTGGTGTTGATCGGATGCGCGTCGCGCGTGCGGACGATCGCGCGGGCGATCTGGCGGGCATAGCGCTCTTCGCCGTATTCGCGCAGGATGCCCATGAGGCGCCGCTCGTCCCACGTGGCCACGAGATCGGCGGCCGAGAAGTCCTCCCCGGTGTCCATCCGCATGTCCAGCGGTGCGTCGTACGCGTACGAGAAGCCGCGCTCGCGGGTGTCGACCTGCATCGAGGACATCCCGAGGTCCAGGTAGACGAGGTCGGCCTTGACGCCCTCGTCACGCAGCTGCGCCAGGCCCTCGGCGAACGAGGCGCCGATGAAGCGCGTGTCGCAGGCGACCTCCTCGGCGAACGCCTCGAAGCGCTCGCGGGCGGCCGGGTCGCGGTCGATTGCGATGAGCGTCCCCTCCCGGCCGATCCGGTCCGCCACGAGCCGCGCGTGACCACCGCCACCGAAGGTGCAGTCGATCACGAGCTGACCCTTCTGGGGGTCGAGCAGCTCGATGAGCTCTCCGGCGAGCACTGGGACGTGGGCGGTGGGCATCGTCTGGAGCCTCATGCCGTCGGCGGTGCGACGGTCGCGTGGGCGAACGGGGCGGTGAGCTCCGTTATGTCAAGTGTGGCGTTGTACGCGTTCCATGTCTCGCGATCCCAGATCTCCATGCGGGAGCGCACGCCCGTGACGACGACGTCCTTGCTCAGGCCCGCGTGCTTCATGAGGAAGGGCGGGATCATGATCCGGCCGGCGGAGTCCAGGTCCACGTCATGCGAGTTGGCCTGGAAGTAGCGCTCGAGCTTGTCGCGGCGCGGGTCGATCTCGTGCAGGTCCGCGACGGCGGTCTGCGTGTAGGCGTCGAAGCGCTCCGGCGTCCAGACCGAGACGCACGCCGCGGTGCCCTTGGCGAGGACTACGCCGTCCGAGAGCGAAGACCGCCACTTGGCGGGAACCGTGAGCCGGTTCTTCGCGTCAAGCGTGTAGTCGAAGGTGCCTCGGAAGGTGGTGGCCATGGTCGCGTCCGGCGTCCTGCCAGAAAAGAAGGTCGCGGGCCGGGATGGAGGAGTGGGAGGAGCCCCTCCACCCCGGTCCGCTGGCGGCAAGGTAACCCACTCTCTCCCACGAAGCAACCCCGGTTGCACACGATTCCCCACAATCGTCCCGGCCAGGAGGCCTCAGGGGTCAAAAATAGGGGCTACTGCAGGGATTTCTGGCGTGGGACGGCGTCGGCGCCAAACGTCCAGAAATCGCAATCGCCGGTGCAGAACGGGGCGCTGCAGGCGGGATTGCGTGCAGGCGGCCGATCCGTCCGCCGGATGTGCGTCCGGGTGGGACGTCGTGGAGGATCGGGGCCGCAGACCGCGAACGGGGCTTCGACGCAGCCCAAGCCCTGGACCGCGGCGGCGGTTCGGCGCAGCCCACCGTAAACCCGCGTACCATCTCGCGCGTGCCGATCACTCCCATGACTCCCCCACGCTCGCGCCGGGCCCGTCGCCTCGCTGCCGGCGCGCTCGTGGCGCTGGCCTTACCCGTCGCGGGCTGCGGCAGCAGCAGCGGTGCCGGCAGCTCCGACGTCGACCCCGCGTCGGTCGTCCCGGCGTCCGCCGCGTTCTACGGCGAGGTGACCGTCCGCCCCGAGGGTGACCTGCGGACGAGCGTCGAGACCCTGGCCAAGAAGATCGGCAACACCGACGATCCCGGCGGCGAGATCGTCAAGCTCATCGACGCGAGCTTCAAGGACCAGAACGCCACGTTCAAAAACGACATCGACCCGTGGCTCGGCAAGAAGGTCGCTGTGGCCATCACCGGCCTGAAGGACCCCCGGAGCCCCGACTACGCGATCGTCATCGCGGCCACCGACACCGCCAAGGCACTGGACTCATTGAAGAAGGGTGAGAAGGGCCTTGTCGAGCGCTCCTACAAGGGCGTGAAGTACACGTTCAACAAGGTGCAGCAGCAGGCGGCCGCGGGTGTCGGCGACACCCTCGTCATCGCCACCGAGACCGCGCTGAAGTCGATCATCGACGTCGACAAGGGTGGGGATTCGCTGGCCAAGAGCGACAAGCTCGCGCAGGCGCGCAAGAGCGTGACGTCCAACGGCCTCGGCTTCTTCTACGTGGACCCGGTCGCGGTCGTCGGCCTCGTCGCGGCGGCCAGCCCGGCCATCGGTGCCCAGGCCGGCCAGCTGAAGTCCCTGCTCGGTGGCGAGAAGGCCTCGGCCATCGGTGCCGCGCTGACCACGGCCGCGGACTCGATCCGCCTCGAGACGGCCGTCGATGGCCAGGGCGCCAAGGGAGCCGTCAGCGACGCGGCGGACACGGTGGCGGGCCTGCCGACCGGATCCGTGGCAGCTGTCGGGTTCGGCAACATCGGGGCAGGTGCCAAGGCGGGGCTCGCGCAGATCCAGCAGCTCGGCGGTATCTACTCCACGGTGATCGCGCAGTTCAAGACCATCACGGGCCTGGACCTCGAGCAGGACGTCCTCTCCTGGATGGGCCGGGGCGGGCTCTTCGTCCGTGCCAAGGGCCTGACCGATATCGGTGGTGCCCTCGTCGTGGACACGAGCGACCAGCAGAAGTCCGCAGCGTTCATCGACAGCGCCCAGGGGCTCATCCAGCAGTTCGGCGCCAGCAGCGGGCTGCGCGTGTCGCGTTTCAGCGGCCAGGGCGCCAAGGGCTTCAAGCTCAAGACCAACCAGATCCCGTTCCCGATCATCGTCGCCAGCGGCGGCGGCAAGTTCGTCATCGCCATCGGCGACTCGTCGGTGCGCGAGGCCCTCAAGCCGACCGACACGCTCGCCAACGACGCCCAGTTCAAGGCCACCGCCGCGCAGCTGGGTACGAAGCCGGCGCTGTACGTCGACCTGAAGGCGATCATCGCCTTCGCCGACCTCGCCGCCGGCAGCGACCCGGCCTATCAGAAGGCCAAGAAGTACCTGCAGGCGTTCACGGCGCTGGCCGGCGGCAGCGAGCAGTCCGGCGGCACGACGAAGGCCAGTGTTGTGGTGGGTGTGAAGTAAGGGGTTCGGGCGGTCCGGGGCGCTGACGTCCTCCTTCGCGACGGCACCCTCCAGGACGGGGACCCGCGTCGGACGTCGCGGCGGTTCGGGGCGCTGACGTCCTCCTGCGCGACGGCACCCTCCAGGACGGGGACCCGCGTCGGACGTCGCGGCGGTCCGGGGCGCTGACGTCCTCGTGCGCGACGACACTCTCGACTCCGTCGGTTGTGTCGGACGTCGCTCCGGAGGACATCAGCGCCCCTCCCCGCCGTGAGGGCGTCTGCAGGTGGCGGATGCTGGCTGCGGTGCCGCCCGTCAGGCCCGGCGCCGCACGTTCGTCGCGGCCGGTGCGACGGACGAGCGCCGAGCCCCGAGCGTCGGATCGACAGCGCTCAGCCGGGCCGATCCGACACTCACGGCCGCGACGACGAGCGCCGAGACCCGACCGCCGGATCGACAGCGCTCAGCCGGGCCGATCCGACACTCACGGCCGCGACGACGAGCGCCGAGACCCGACCGCCGGATCGACAGCGCTCATCCGGGCCGATCCGACACTCACGGCCGCGACGACCGGCGC
>JAOPZJ010000275.1 GCA_025964155.1 Solirubrobacterales bacterium | reverse complement strand
ACCGCTTCAACCCGGACTGGGTGAGGGGTGTGGGCGCCGCGCTCGACGAGGTCGAGGCCGCCGACGCGCCGCGCGCCCTCGTCACCACCGCGGGCGGCAAGATCTGGTCCAACGGGCTCGACCTCGAGTGGATGAGCGCAAACGTCGAGGGGTTGCCGGCGTTCATCGGCGAGGTGCAGGAGCTGCTTGCGCGCGTGCTGCTCATGAACGTCCCCACCGTCGCCGCGATTCAGGGGCATTGCTTCGCTGCCGGCGCGATGCTCGCGCAGGCGCACTACACGAGGGTGATGCGCGAGGACCGCGGCTTCTTCTGCGTGCCCGAGGTGGACATCAACATCCCCTTCACTCAGGGCATGGCGGCGTTGCTGCAGGCGCGCTGGTCCAAGCACACCGCCCACGAGGCGATGACAACCGGTCGCCGCTATCCCGCGCCGGAGGCGTTGGCGGCGGGCATCGTCGACGCCGCCGCCCCGCTGGAGTCGGTGCTGCCGGACGCGATCGCACGCGCCGCGGCCGAGGCCGGCAAGGACCCGGGCACGCTGGGGAAGATCAAGCAGGTCATGTACGCCGACGCGGTCGCAAAGCTCACGGACGCCGACGCGGGCGGCTTCCAGGCGCCCGGCCTGTAGACCACGTCTCAGAACCTCAGGAGGCGGCGACCTCCTGCGCGTCCTCGTGCGCAGGCGGTGCCGGCGCCCGGCGTGGCAGGCGGACGGTGAAGATCGCCCCGCCGTCCGGTGCGTTGGCGGCGGCGACCTGGCCGCCGTGGGCGCCCACGACGCCGGCGACGATCGCCAGGCCCAGGCCCGCCCCGGCACGTCCGCGTTCGCGGCCGGGGTCCGCGCGCCAGAAGCGCTCGAAGAGGGCGTCGGCCTCGCCGTCCGGGAGGCCGCGTCCGTGGTCGCGAACGGTCACGACGACGTCCTCACCGCCGGGCCCGGCGACCTGGACGTCGATGGCCGTGCCCGCCGGCGTATGGACGAGCGCGTTGCGCAGCAGGTTGCTGAACACCTGACGCAACTGGTGAGCGTCACCCGCCACGATGCTGCCCGGCGCGGTGGCGACGGTGATCGTGCGGTCGGCGGCGGTGGCCCGCGCGTCGTCGACGGCGTCCCGCGCCAGCGCGCCGACGTCGACGGACTGCGGCTCGATGTCGGGCAGCTCGTCCAGGCGCGCGAGCGTCAGCAGGTCCTCGACGAGCACACCCATGCGCGCGGACTCCTGCTCGATGCGGGTCATCGCCTTCGTGACGTCGGCTGGGTCGCGTGCGGCGCCGATGCGGAAGAGCTCGGCGTAACCCCGGATCGAGGACAGCGGTGTGCGCAGCTCGTGCGAGGCGTCGGCGAGGAACCGCCGCAGCCGGTCCTCGCTGGCCTGTTGGCGGGTGAAGGCATGCTCGAGCCGCGCGAGCATCGCGTTCAGTGCCAGCCCGAGGCGGCCGACCTCCGTGCGGGAGGTTGCGGGCGTCACGCGGCGCGACAGGTCGCCGGCCGCGATGGCGTCGGCGGTCTGGCCGATCCGGTCCAGGGGACGCAGGCCCAGGCGGACGAGCAGGAAGGATGCGACCGCTAGGGCTGCGAGCACGCCGGCGATGACGAGCGCCTCGACGAGCAGCAGGCGGTTCAGGGTCGTGTCGACCTCGCTGAGCGGGACCGCCACGATCGTCTGGCCGCTCGGGTCGTCGCGGGCGAAGACGCGGTAGCGCAGACTTCCGTTCTGGGCGTCGACGGTGACGATGTGCCCGGACTCCAGGTGCCGGGGCAGCTTGGGGGGTGAGGGCGGGTCCTGCCCGTTGAGGAACAGCGGGACGCTGCCCTGGACGGTGCCGTCGGGGCTGCGCCGCTGCCCGTAGATGCCGGGCGCCGGGTTGACGAGGTCGCCGGGACCGCCGCCGCCGCGCGGCGGTCGTTCTGGAAGGCCGGCGCCGGGCGCGAAGACGTTGGGTTCCTGCCCGTAGGGGCCGCCGGGTTGCTCCAGGCGCCGGTCCACGGCGGTGAGCAATGTACCGGCCTGGCGGTCGATCCGGTCCAGCAGGAAGGAGCGCTGCTCGGCGTAGGTGATCCCGCCCAGCACGAGCAGCCCGATCGTCGCGATGCACAGCAGCCCGGCGATCAGCCGGGTGCGCAGCGACATGTCAGACCTTTGCCTGGCGTAGGGCGTAGCCGACGCCGCGCACCGTGTGGATCAGCGGCGGGCCGTGCGGATCGAGCTTCTTGCGCAGGTAGCTCACGTAGGTCTCCAGGACCCGGGCGTCGCCGCCGAAGTCGTAGTCCCACACGTGGTCGAGCAGCTGCGCGCGCGTGAGCACCCGGCGCGGGTTCAGCAGCAGGTAACGCAGCAGGCGGTACTCGGTGGCGGTGAGCTCGACCGGCTGGCCGGCGCGGGTGACCTCGCGCGTGTCCTCGTCGAGCTCCAGATCGTCGAACGTCAGCCGGCTGGACTCCTGCTCGGCGTGTCCGACGCGGCGCAGGATCGTGCGGATGCGGGCGACGAGCTCCTCGAGGCTGAAGGGCTTGGTGACGTAGTCGTCGCCGCCGGTTGTCAGCCCGCGGATCTTGTCCTCGGTCGCGTCGCGGGCGGTGAGGAAGATGATCGGCACCCCGGAGCGCTGCGCGCCGAGCCGGGCGGCGACGTCGAAGCCCTCCATGTCCGGCAGCATGACGTCGAGCACGATGAGGTGCGGCTTGAAGGCGGCGACCTGGGCGATGGCGTCCTGGCCGGTCCCGGCCGAGGCGATCTCGAAGCCCTGGAAGCGCAGGGCCATGCTGATGACGTCGACGATGTTGGGCTCGTCGTCGACGACGAGGATGCGGGCGGGCTCGTTGCTCGGTTGGCCGTTCATGCCCACATCATCGACGCTCAGGCTGTGAACTTCCTGAGAGCCAGCTGTGTGGATGCCGCTAGATCGTGCCGGCCGTGAGGTGGATGCGGGACTCCGGCACGCCGGCCCCGCGCGCGGCGCGGACGACGGTGTCGGCGAACCACGCCGGCCCACAGACGTAGAGGTCGCGCGCGGCGACATCGCCGACCATCGCCTGCAGGCGGGCGGCGTCCAGCGCAACGGCCGAGCGTGCCCCCACCAGCTCGACGAGACGGCCGCCGCGGCGCAGGATCAGCTCCCCGAGCTCGGCTCCCAGCGCCATGTCCTGTCGGCTGGCCGTGGCCGTCCGCAGGATGACGGTCAGGTCGGTGGACTCCGGCAACGACGCGAGCACCGCACGCAGGGCAGCGGCGTGGGCACCGGTCGCCACGAGCAGCACCGCGGCGGCCCGCCGAGCGGGACGGCGGGCCGACCGTGCCCGCCGAGCGCCGTGGCCGGCGAGGGTGACCATGACTCAGCGTCCCGGCCGGGCCAGGGCCATGTCGGGCTTGGCGGCGCGCTGGGTGGCGGCAATCCGAGCGGGTGCGAAGATCCACCAGCGCATCGCGACGTAGCGCGTGACCGTGGCGCAGGCGCCGGCGGCGACCGCGACCGCGACCTCCATGAGGTGGGATGGCCGTGGGTCCAGGGCGCCGAGGACCGAGAGCGCCCCGGACGTCAGCGCGACGGTGAGGAGGTAGACGACGGCACCGAGCGCGTGATGGCGCACGATGCCGGTGCGGTCCCGCACGCCGAAGGTCAGGCGGCGGTTGGCCGCCGTGTTGGCCACGGCGGTGACGGCGAGCGCCGCGGCGGTCGCGGCGGTCGGGCTCATCGCGCCACGCAGGAGCAGGAAGAGGATCGCGTACGCGAGCGTGCTCGCGAGGCCGATCGCGGCGAAGCTGGCGAGCCTGGTGCCGGCCAGCAGGCGGACGATGCCACGCAGGTCCTCGATCGCGGTGGCGACGATGTCCACGCGCGAGTCGGGGTCGTCGACCCAATCCACCGGCACCTCGTGGATGCGCAGACCCTCGCGCTCGGCGAGGACGAGGAGCTCGGTGTCAAAGAACCACTCGTCGTTCTTGACGTCCGGCAGCAGGCGATGAAGCACCCCGGCGCGCCCGGCCTTGAAGCCGCACTGCGCGTCGGTGAAGCGCGTGCGCAGCGTCAGGTGCAGGATGCGGTTGTACGAGCGGGAGATGATCTCGCGCTTGGTCCCGCGCACGACCCTGGCGCTGTTGGCCAGGCGCGTACCGATCGCCAGATCGCTGTGGCCCGACACGAGCGGCGCCACGAGTGGGAGGAGCGCCCGCAGATCCGTCGACAGGTCGACGTCCATGTAGCAGAGGACCTCGGCGTCGCTCTGCGTCCACGCCGCCCGCAGCGCCCGCCCGCGCCCCTTGGCCGGCAGCGACCGGACGGTGACGCCGGCCAGGTCCGCGGCGAGGGCCTCGGCGACCTGGACGGTGGCGTCCGTGCTGGCGTTGTCGGCGACGACGATGCGCCAGGTGAAGGGGAAGGCATCGCTGGTCAGATGCTCGTGCAGCCGGCGCACGCACGGCGCGAGGGCGACCTCCTCGTTGTACACGGGGATGACGATGTCGACCTGCGGCACGGCGAAGGCCTGCGGCAGATGGGGCGAGATGAGGGGGGCTACCGAGGTCATGTCGTCAGCCTGAGGTCGGGGTGCGAGAGGGGCATGGGGGCGGACTGAGAGCTGGCTGAGAGGCGCTATCCGAGCGCCGTCACCGCGCGTGCCGGCCGCGTCCCGAGTGTCACCTGCAGCGTGTGGGTCTGGCCGCCGCGCACGACGTCCAGGGCCACCTGCTCGCCGGGGCGGTGGCCTTCGAGGACGCTGGTGAGCGACTCGGCGTCCCGCACGGCGGTGCCGGCGAGCTTCGTGACGACGTCTCCCTGCTGCACGCCCGCGTGATCGGCCGGGCCGCCCGAGGTGACACTGCCCACGAGCGCGCCGGTGACGCCGCTCGTGGTGTCGGCAGTGGACACGCCGAGGTACGGATGCGTCGCCTTGCCGGTGGCCTTGAGCTGGGCGACGACCCGCTTGACGGTGTTGGACGGCACGGCGAAGCCGACGCCGGTGTTGCCGCCGGTCGTGCCGCTGGCCGAGGAGCCGGACGACTCGATCTGGGAGTTGACGCCGATGACCCGTCCGGTCGCGTCCAGCAACGGACCGCCGGAGTTGCCCGGGTTCAGGGCGGCGTCGGTCTGCAGGACGTCGGAGATCGCGTAGCCGTCGGGCGCCGAGATGCTGCGGTGCAGCGCCGACACGACGCCGGTCGTCAGGGTGCGATCCAGGCCGTACGGGTTGCCGATCGCGAACGCGGCGTCGCCGATCTGCACGCCGGAGGAATCGGCGAGGGCCAGCGTCGGCAGGGACGCGCCGCCGGTGTCGATGCGAAGCAGCGCGATGTCGGTGGAGGTGTCGACGCCCACGACGGACGCCGTCACCGTCGCCCGGTCACCGACCTTCACCTTGATCGAGTCCGCCCCATCGATGACGTGCGCGTTCGTCACGATCAGGCCGTCGGAGGAGACGACGAAACCGGTGCCGGTCGCGGTCCCCGACTGCTGCTGTGCGCCGAACGGGCTCGAGGTCTGCTGTGTCACGTTGGCCGTGATGAACGCCACGGCATCCTTGCTGCGCTGGTAGATCTGCGCTGCGGTCAGGCCGGTGGTGGCGGTAGCGGAGGCCGGCGTGGCGTCAGCGGCCGCCGACTGGGTGACCGTCGTGGTGGTCGCCGTGGGCGAGCCGTCGAGCGTGACCGTGGCAGCCGCGCCGCCGGCGCCACCGATGATGGCCGCCAGGCCGAGGGGGAGGAGGAGCGATCGGGTGGACATGTCACCACCGTCACCCCGCGCCATGAAGATGACCTAGGAAACGGCTGGGAGGTCGCTGAGAACGTGTGACACGGATTCCCAGCCAGTTCTCAGCCGCAGCTCAGGTTCAGCGCCGATACTCCGCCGGTCACGACTTCCGGCGCGTGGGGGACCCCTGCGACGGACCGGGGGAAACGTTCACCAGAGGAGGCGATGATGATCTTGAAGTCCACATGGATGCGGGTGGGTGCGGTGTCGGCGGTCTGCGCGCTGGCCGGTGCCGGAGCCGGAATTGCCGGGAGCATGGCGGCCCCGAACAAGGCCAAGAAGCGCGGCACGACGACGAGCGCCTCAGGCACCACGACGACGAAGGAGCGGCCCGAGGGGCGGGGCGGTCCCGGTCGCGGCTTTGGTCGCGGCCCCGTGGTCCACGCTGAGGCGGTCGTCCTGAACAAGGCCGGCAAGGCGTACATCACCCAGACGCTCGACAACGGCCTCGTCAAATCCGTGTCCGGCGATGAGCTCGTCATCACCGAGGGCACGACGGCCGTCCCCTACAAGGACGTCACGGTGAAGATCGCGAGCGACGCGACCATCCAGCGCAACGGTAAGACCGCGAAGCTGTCGGACCTGAAGGCCGGGGATCAGGTGCACGTCGCCGCCTCGTCGGACGGCACGTCCGTCTTCGCCGCAGACGACACGTTCCGCCCGCGCGGCCGCCCGGGTGGCCCCGGCGGACCCGGTGGGCCCGGCAGGCGCGGCCACGGCGGCCCGCC
>JAOPZJ010000134.1 GCA_025964155.1 Solirubrobacterales bacterium | reverse complement strand
GGCCGGCCGGAAGGCGCCGCGAGGGACACACGCCGACGCGCAGCCCGCGCCCAGCGTGCGCGTCGACGGGCGCCGCGCGACCCGTCCGGACGGCGCACCGACGACCGCCAACCCGACGTACTCCCTGGCGCTCGGCGCGCCCGCGCCGATCGGCGTCCCGTCGTTCTTCATCGACAAGTTCCGGATCCCGCCGTTCCTGCTTCCGATCTACCAGGCGGCCGGCATCGAGTACGGCGTGCGCTGGGAGGTGCTGGCGGCGATCAACGAGATCGAGACGGACTATGGGCGCAACCTGAACGTGTCCAGCGCCGGCGCACAGGGCTGGATGCAGTTCATGCCGGCGACGTGGAAGCGCTACGGCGTGGACGCCAACCGCGACGGCAAGGAGGACCCCTACAACCCCGTCGACGCGATCTTCGCCGCGGCGCGGTACCTCAAGGCCGCGGGGGCCGAGCAGGACATCCGCAAGGCGGTCTTCGCCTACAACCACGCGGACTGGTACGTCGACTCGGTCATGATGCGCTCACGGCTCATCGCCGGTATCCCCGCCGATCTCGTCGGGTCGCTCACGGGACTGACCCAGGGTCGCTTCCCGGTCGACGCGACCACCCGCTACGCCCGGACGGGTGCGACCGGGCGGCTGTTCGCCGCCGCCGGGTCCCCGGTCGTCGCCGTGCAGGACGGCCGTGTCATCCAGATCGGCAGGACGCGGCGCCACGGCCGGTTCGTCCGACTGCGCGACGTCTACGGCAACACCTACACCTACGGGCGCCTCGGCTCGGTCGCGAGGTCCTACACGGCGGCCCCGCGTCCGCCCGTCGCGGCGCCGGCGACGCTGAAGGTCCGCCTGTTCGCGAATCCCACGCGCCCGGCGGTCATCGCGCAGCTGCGGAAGCTGCGGACGCCGCCGTCGCGCCGGCTCAAGGTCGGGTCGCTCGTGAAAGGCGGCACCGTGCTCGGCAAGGTCGGCGACGGCACCCGGCGGTTCGCGAGCCACCTGGCCTTCGAGATCCGTCCGGCGGGCAGGGGCGCCCCCCGGATCGACCCCAAGCCGATCCTCGACGGCTGGGAGCTGCTCGAGTCCACGGCGATCTACCGGACGAGCGGCAAGAACCCGCTCCTGGACGAGCGCGGCGCGACCGTCGGCCAGATCCTGCTCATGAGCAAGTCGGCGCTCACCCGCCGCGTGCTCGCCAATCCGCGCATCGAGCTGTACCCATGCGGTCGTCGCGACGTGGCCGCGGGCATCATCGACCGCCGTGTGCTGGCGGCGCTCGAGTTCCTCGCCGCGTCCGGGATGCGGCCGACCGTCTCGTCGCTGCGTTGCGGGCACTCCTACCTGACCGCCGGCGGCAACGTGTCTCACCATTCCTCCGGCACCGCGGTGGACATCTCGCGCATCAACGGGATCCCGGTCATGGGTCACCAGGGTGAGGGATCGATCACCGATCTGGCGGTGCGCCGGCTGCTGACGCTCCAGGGCACGATGCGCCCGTCGCAGATCATCACCCTGATGACCTACACGGGGGCGTCCAACACGCTCGCGCTGCCCGACCACGACGACCACATCCACGTCGGGTGGCTGCCGCGGTACGGCACCAAGGCCGCGCTGCGGTACGAGGCGGTCCTCAAGCCGTCGCAGTGGATCAAGCTCATCGACCGGCTCGGCCGGATCGACAACCCGACCCTGCGAACCGCCACCGAGACCATCGTGGCGAGCGTGCCCGACGTCAAGCGGCACAGCAAGGCGCACCATGGTGAGTAGCCACGAGTCCGGCGATGACTCCCCGCGGCCCGTGCTGCCCGGTCGCGTCCATATCCGCGAGGTCGGGCCCCGGGACGGGTTCCAGAACGAGCCGGAGCGGATCTCGACGAACGACAAGGTCCGCCTGATCCACCTCCTCGCCGCGGCCGGCCTCAAGCGCCTGGAGGTGGCGAGCTTCGTGCGGGCGGACGTCATCCCGCAGCTCGACGACGGCATCGAGGTCCTGGAGCGACTCGTGCTGCCCGATGACGTCTCGCTCACCGTGCTCGTCCCCAACTCGCGGGGGCTGCGGACGGCGCTCGAGCACCGTGCGCGCTTCCATGAGGTCGTCGTCTTCCTCAGCGCATCCGACACGCACAACCGCCACAACGTCAACCGGTACACCGAGGAGTCGCTCGCGGACCTGCGCGAGATGATCCCGGCGATCCGAGCGGCCGACCTCAAGGCGGCCGCGGTCGTCGCCACGGCGTTCGGCTGTCCCTACAAGGGGCCCGTCGACCCGGATCGGGTGCTGTACCTGGCCGGCGAGCTCGCGGCGGCCGGGGCCACCGAGATCGGGTTCGGCGACACGACCGGGATGGCGAACCCGCGGCAGGTCCTGGAGTTCTTCACGCGCGCACGTGCGGCACTGCCCGGCGTCGAGCTCACCGCGCACTTCCACAACACGCGCGGCCAGGGCCTGGCCAACGCGCTGGCGGCGCTGCAGGCGGGCGTCACGAGCTTCGAGTCAAGCCTCGGCGAGCTCGGCGGGTGCCCCGTTCCGCCCGGCGCGACGGGCAACGTCGCCAGCGAGGACCTGATCTCGATGTTCCACGAGATGGGGGTGCAGACCGGCGTCGACCTGCACGCCCTGATCGACGC
>JAOPZJ010000130.1 GCA_025964155.1 Solirubrobacterales bacterium | reverse complement strand
CGACAAGCGCTCAGGTCCCAAGGGCGCCGGCCGTCCCGCCGCGGCCGGCGGCGCGACGATGACGCGCATCTTCGTCGGCGGCGGGCGCACCGTCGGCATCCGTCCGCAGGACCTCGTCGGCGCGATCACCGGCGAGTCGCACATCACCGGCAAGGACATCGGCGCGATCCAGATCTCCGATCGCTTCTCCCTCGTCGAGGTCCCGGAGAAGGACGCCGACGCGGTGATCGCGGCGCTGCGCGCCGGGACGATCAAGGGCAAGCGGACGACGGTGCGGCGCGAGAAGTTCTGACGGTTCACGGCCGTCGATCCGTGCGACGCGGTTCGGGGTGGCGCGCCCGGCTCCGGACATGAGAGCATGCTTATCGACATGGTCGGCCGCTCCGGTCGGTCGCGTTGTCCGTTTGGCCGACACCCGCGAGGAGCTTCCGATGACCCTGTCTCAGCACGCCCCTGCTTCCACCGACGACGACCTCGCGCAGGCGACGACGTTGTGCGAACTCTTCCAGTCGACCGTGGCGCGCTTCCCGGACACGATCGCCGTGCGCACCGTCGGCGGCGCCACCGAGCTCACGTGGGCGCAGTACGCAGCGAGGGTCCGGCGCATCGCGGCGGGCCTGACACGGCTAGGCATCGGCCGCGGCGACGCCGTCGCGCTGATGATGACCAACCGGCCGGAGTTCAACGTTGCCGACACCGCCGCCATGCACCTCGGCGCGACGCCGTTCTCGGTCTACAACACGCTGCCCGCCGACGAGATCCAGTTCCTCTTCTCCAACGCCGGCAACCGCGTCGTCGTCTGCGAGGCGCAGTTCGCGCTGCGCGTGCGGGCGGCTGCCGCCGGCACCGCCGTCGAGCACATCATCTGCATCGACGGGGACCCGGAGGGCACGATCCCGCTCGCCGACGTGGAGGCCGCCCCGGCCGACGGGTTCGACTTCGAGGCCTGCTGGCAGGCGGTCCGGGGCGACGACATCCTGACGCTCATCTACACGTCCGGCACCACCGGGCCCCCGAAGGGCGTCGAGCTGACCCACGCGAACGTGCTGGCGGAGCTGCGCGGGACGCACGCGATGCTGCCGCTACAGCCGGGCGACCGCACCGTGTCCTTCCTGCCCTCGGCCCACATCGCCGACCGCTGGGCGACCTACTACCAGTCCTTCGTCCACGGGATGACCGTCACGACGGTCGCCGATCCGACGCAGCTCCTGCCCGGCCTGCACGAGGCGCGCCCGACCATCTGGGGCGCGGTCCCGCGGATCTGGGAGAAGTTCAAGTCCGCGCTGGACGCGGGCATCGCCGCCGAGCCGGACGAGGCCAAGCGCGCCGGCGTCGCCAAGGCCCTCGAGATCGGCGGTCAGGTCGCGACGCTGCGCAACGCCGGGCAGCCGGTCCCCGGCGAGCTCGCCGCCGCGCACGCGCAGCTCGACGAGCTCGTGCTGTCGCAGCTACGCGCCAAGCTCGGCCTGGATGAGGCGCGCTGGATCGTGGTCGGCGCCGCGCCGTCCCCCGCGGGCCTGCTGGAGTTCTTCGCCGCGATCGGCCTGCCCATCCTGGAGCTGTGGGGCATGTCTGAGCTGTCCTGCTGCGCGGCGATCAACCCGCTGGGCGCCAACCGGATCGGGTCGGTGGGCAAGCCGATCCCCGGCCTGCAGGTGCGATTGGGCGCGGATGGCGAGCTGGAGGTCCACGGCGCGACGGTCATGCGCGGCTACCGCGGACAGCCGGAGAAGACCGACGAGACGATGAGCGACGACGGCTGGCTGCTCACCGGCGACATCGCCAAGATCGACGAGGACGGCTACGTCCACATCGTCGACCGCAAGAAGGAGCTCATCATCAACGCCGCCGGCAAGAACATGTCGCCGGCCAACATCGAATCGCACCTGAAGAGCTCGCACGCGCTCATCGGCCAGGCGCTCTGCATCGGCGACGGCAGGCCCTACAACGTCGCGCTGCTCGTGCTCGACCCCGACGCGGTGCCGGGCTTCGCCGCGTCGCTGGGCCTCGACGGCGCGTCCTCCGCAGACCTCGCCGGCCGCGACGACGTGCGTGCCGTCCTCGCCGCCGCCGTCGAGGAGGCCAACAGCCATCTCGCGCGCGTCGAGCAGATCAAGCGCTTCGCGATCCTCGGCGACGAATGGCTTCCCGGCGGCGGCGAGCTGACCCCGACCATGAAGCTCAAGCGCAGGCCCATCGCCGCGAAGTACCACCAGGAGATCGAGGCGCTCTACGCCGCAGACTGAAGACGTCAGATGACCTTGGCGACGAACGCCAGCACGTCGCCGATGACCTCGTCCTGGTTTGTCTCGTTGAAGATCTCGTGCCGCGCCTCGGGGTAGACCTTCTCCTCGAGGCGCGGGCCGCGGATGCGCTCGACCGCCTCGCGGGTGGCGGCCAGCGGCGCGAGGGCGTCCTCCTCGCCGTGGATCCACAGCGTCGGCAGCTCGCCGAGCGACGGGCCCTCGGCGATCGCGGTGATCGCAGCCATGAAGCCGAGCAGCGTCTCGCGCCGGAACGGCCCATGGTAGACGAGCCCATCGGCGGCGTACGCCGCACCGACGGCGGGGTCGCGTGAGAGCACCGCCGGGTCGATCGGGATGTCCGGGATCGGGTCCAGGTCGAGCAGGCCGATGAGGTCGGGGTTGCCGCCGATCACCGGACCCGACAGCACCAGCGCCGCCAGGCCTTCGCCGTGGAGCTGGGCGTAGCGCGTGGCGATGATGCCGCCCATCGAGTGGCCGATGAGCACGACGGGCACGTCCGGGACCGCGTCACGGGCGATGCCGGCAACGGTGTGCAGGTCCGCGACGAGGTCGTCGATCGACGTCACGAGCGCGCGCTCGCCACCGGACGCGCCATGGCCGGCATGGTCGGGTGCGAAGACGGTCGCGCCGTCGGCGACCAGCGCCTGGGCGACGTGCTCGTAACGCCCGGCGTGCTCACCGTAGCCGTGCGCGAGCAGGACGACGTACCGCGGCTGCAGCGCCGTCCACCGGTGGACGGCGATGCGCTCGCGCGCCCCATCGAACGTCAGGTCATCGGCGATCATGTGGTCGGGGCCTTCGCCTTCGTCTTCGTCGTGGTCGTGGCGCGGGAGGTGGCCTTCGGCTTGGCCGCGGCCTTTGGCTTCGGCTTCCCGTTCGAGGCGGGCGGCCGGGCCTCGGGCGCCAGCGCGAGCACCTCGTCGAAACCCTCGTGCAGGCAGCGCTCGAAGCGCGGGCCGTCGGTGACCGCGGCCGGGTCGACGTTCACGCCGACGCAGCACAGGTCCCCGTGGGAGACGAGCGTGATCATCGTCGCGCAGCCGGGCAGCGGGCCGAAGCCGTACGCACGCACGATCCGCGCCCCGGCGATGAAGCGATCGTCGCGAATGCCGGGCACGTTGCTGGCCTGCAAATCGTTCGCCTTGGTGAGACTGCCGGCGAGCTGCGAGATGATGGGCGCCGGCAGGCGCGAGAGCGCCGGGGCGACGAGGCCCAGCGCCGCGACCGCCGGCTCGGACCGCGCACGCTTGACGAGCGCGCCGATCGCCCGCATCCGCTCCTGCGGGTCCACGATGCCCACGGGCGCCACGAGGCGCGCCCCGGCGAACTGGTTGCCGCCCTCCGCGTCGTCGTCCTTGCGGACCGAGATCGGGATCGCGATCGGCATGCTGTCGATCGGCGAGCCGAGCTCCTCGTGGTAGCGCCGGAAGCCACCGAGGAGCGCGGCGACGAACGCGTCGTTCAACGAGCCGCCGACCGTCTTGGACGCGGCGCGCAGCTGTGCGAACGGGATGTCGAGGGTCGTGAAGCGCCACGAGAGGCTGCGGTCGCGCAGCAGTGGCGAGCCCTCGGTGTCGGGATCGGCCAGGACCCGGCGCAGCGACGCGCCGAAGCGCACCGCCCGCCCGAGCGTCTGGTTGGGCCGCTGCAGCGTCCGGAGCGCCGCCGCCGCGTTGCGCAGCGCCAGGGCCGGGGCACCCGCCGCGTCGCGCGACACCTGTCGCCCGAGCAGGTCGGTCGGCGTCGTGTGCTCGGCGGCGGGCGCGCGCGGCTGCGGCTTGCCGGGCGTCGGCTCGCGCGTGGTCGAGTGCAGCATCCCCAGCAGCTGGACGGCGCCAAGGCCGTCCGTCGTCGCGTGGTGCAGCTTCAACAGGTAGGCGCTGGCCCCGTCGGGGAGGCCTTCGATGAGGGTCGCCTCCCAAGGCGAGCGCGAGCGGTCAAACGGTGTCATCGCCAGCTGCTCGGCCAGCTCGAGCGTGGCCGACCAGTCCCCGCCGGCCGGCAGCTGGATGCGCCGCACGTGGTAGTGCAGGTCGAAGTGCGGGTCCACGACCCAGCTCGGCGTCCCCATCCCGAGCGCGGGCTCCACGACGCGCTGGCGGAACCGCGGGACCAGGCGCGTGGCCCAGTCGTGCGCGGCGAGGAAGCGCTCCCACTCCGGGGTCGTGTCCAGCAGCTCCAGCGACGTGATGGTGGAGCGCAGACGGGGGTCTGCTTCCGCGCGCCACATCAGCGACTCCACCGCGTTCATCTCCCGGGCCTGACCCCAGGCGCTGGCCTCCGCGTCACCGCTCATCGCCAACCCCCGACGTGAATGCCAGGACGTGCAAACGAGCCGCCAGGCGCGTTTGCACAATGGAATGCGAGCCTTTGGGCGAGCATCTCACGCGACCCCGTGGTGTTCGCTCTTGGCGACTGCCCGCTGTAGCCCGCGGTACGCGTCGCGCGGGTGACGGCCCTCGTTGACGACCGCGTCCACCTCCGCGCAGATCGGGAGCACGACGTCGTGCTCCCGCGCCAGTTCCATCACGGTCCTCGCCGTCCTCACGCCTTCGGCCACCTGCTTCATCTCCTCGATCACCTGCTCCAGTGTCTTGTCGCGTGCGAGCTCCTCACCCACGCGCCGGTTGCGTGACTGGGGGCTCATGCACGTGGCCATGAGATCCCCGAGCCCCGTGAGCCCCGCGAACGTCCGGGCCTGCCCGCCCATCGCCTCGCCGAGGCGCGTCATCTCGGCCAGCCCGCGCGTCAGCACCATCGCCCGCGTGTTGTCGCCTACGCCCAGCCCCTCCGCCATGCCCGCGGCGATCGCGATGACGTTCTTCAGCACGCCGCCGAGCTCGCTGCCCAGCAGGTCGTCGTTGCGGTACACGCGAAAGCGCCGCGAGGCGAACAGCACCTGCAGCGACGAGGCGATCCGGTCGTCGGCCATCGCCACGACGGCCGCGGCGGCCATGCCGTCCAGCACCTCGCGGGCGAGGTTGGGGCCTGCCATCAGCCCGACGGGATGCCCGGGCAGCAGCTCCGAGATCACCTCCGTGGGGCGCAGCCGCGTGCCCTGCTCCAGACCCTTGGCGAGCGACAGGACCGGCACCCACGGCCGGATGTGCGGCCCGACGTCCTCGAGGGCGGCACGGATCCCGTACGACGGGACGCCCATGACCACGACATCGGCGGTCGACACCGCCTCGGCCATGTCGGAGGTGGCCTGCAGCGTCGACGGCAGGACGCGGTCCTCGAGGTACCGCGTGTTCGTGTGCTGCTCGTGGATCTCGCGGGCGACGTCGCTGTCGCGCGCCCACAGGACGGTCGGGGTGTTCGTCGCGGCCAGCGCGGCGACGGTCGTGCCCCACGAGCCACCGCCGAGCACGGCGACGCGGATCTGACGGGTCATGGGGAGACCTCCGACTCGGTGGGCCACGCGGCGAGCGTATCGACGAACTGCCGGCGCACCTCGTCGGTGTGGGCGGCGACGGTCTTCGCCTTCCACGCACTCGTGTCGATGGGCGCCAAGACGACGACCTCCACCCGGCCGGGGCGGACGGTCTGGGCGCCGCGCCACATGACCTCGCCCGCGTTGCGGATGACGATCGGCACCATCGGCACGTCCGCCTGCATCGCCAGGTGGAAGGCGCCCTTCTTGAACGGGCCCAGGCGAGGCGTGGCCGAGCGCGTCCCCTCGGGGGCGATGACGAGCGACGTCCCGTCGCGGAGCTTCTGCACGGCCGGCTCCATCGCCTTGCGTGCCTGGCTTGAGTTCGCGCGGTCGATGAAGGCGACGCCCGCCAGGCGGAAGACCTGGCCGAAGCCCGGGACGTTCGCCACCTCCTTCTTGGCGACCCCGGTGAAGCCGCCACGCAAAAGCTTCATGAGCAGGATCGTGTCGATCTTGCTCTGGTGGTTGAACACGAAGACGCACGGGCGCGCGGACCACAGGTGCTCGGTGCCGGACACGACGCGCACGTCGATGCCCGCGACCGCGAGGCTGACGTCGGCACCGACCCCGCCGGTGATGTTCAGCAGCGTCTCACGCGAGCGGTTGAGCAGACCCAGCCCCAGACCCGTTCCAAGGGCGCCGGCCAGCCCGCCGTAGAACGCCGCGGTGCGCGCGACCTCCACCGGCCCCGGGGTTCCGCCGCGCCCTTCGCAGCGCAGGACCGGCCAGTCCTGTTCGGCGGCGATGCGCTTGAGCCCGTCGTCGGGCTCCACGCAGACCGGGTGGCCGACCGTCTGCAGGAAGCCGAAGTCCTCGTGCCCGTTGGAGTAGGCGAACGATGCCTCCAGGTCGAGGTCCTGCTCGTCGGCCAGGCGCAGCACCGCCGCCGCCTTGCCCCCGGCCCACATCGCGTGGCCCGTCGACCGGCCGGTGAGGACGCCGTCGACGACCTCCAGCTGGGTGCACAGCACGTAGTCGGCGCCGAGCTCCTCGGCCATCGGCTCGACCTGGAAGGTCGTCGCCGAGGACGCCACGACGACGGTGTGGCCCATCGCATGATGCGCCTGCACGAGGCGCCACGTCTCGGCGTGCAGGCGCCCCGCGATCTCGTGCTTGAACAGCCGGTCCCCCAGCTCGCGCATGTCCTGCTGCGTGCGGCCTTTCCAGGCGGCGAGCGTGAGCTCCAGGAACGCGGCGAACTCGTCCTCGGAGGTGATCCCGCGCGCGCCGTGCAGCAGGGTGCGCACCAGCTCCACGGGACCGAGCTGCAGCGAGAGGATCCGGTGCCGGTAGAACGCGGTCGCCGAGTAACCGCTGATGATCGTGCCGTCGTAGTCGAAGAAGGCGGCGACGTCGGGGCCTTCGGGCGCCTGATGGACCGCCGCCACCAGCTCGTCGATGGACGTCATCGCCCGAGAACCTGCTCCAGGCGCTCCGCGTCCAGGCGCCCGATGTGCGAGACGCGGCCCAGCACCTCTTCGATCTCGGCGAGGAAGCGCCGGCGACCCTCGCGCAGCTCCTCGCGTCCGGCGTCCACGAGGTCGCGGTTGCCGGCCAGCTGCAGGGCCGCGGCGTACAGCTCCTGCGACACGGACTCCGGCCCGTGCAGGCGCCCTTGCAACAGCATCTGGCGCCCGACCCCGAGACACTCGGCGAGGAAGGCGGACCTGTCGACCCCCTGGCGCGGGTCGCGCGCCGCCAGCTGCCCGGCGACGACGACCTGCGCGTCCAGGAACGCGCGCAGGGTCCGGTGGGCCACGAACGTCGGCGTCGCCTCCAGCACCCGTGCCATCTCCTCCGGCGAGGCGACCCGGTCGCGCCAGTCCGCGGCAAAGCGATCCAGCTCGAGGCGGAGCTCCTGGCGGAACGTCGCCTTGTCGGCGAAGAAGAACTCGAACTTCAACAGGTCGCGGATGGCCAGGGCGTCCTCCCATGCGGCCTCGACCGGGTCCTCGACCGGTTCGCCTTGCGCCAGCCGCAGGAGCGCAAGCTCGACGATCGCGCGGTTGACGAAGTGGTGCAGGACGCCGTTGCGGTAGAAGGCGGCCACATGATGGCGGCCGGGCGCGATCGACCAGACCGGCTCGAGCCCGCCGTCGTAGCTCTGAACGACATCCGCGGCGACGAGCCGGTCCAGCGTCCTGCGCAACCCGTGCTCCTGGCGCAGCCCGTCGACGGGGCCGGGGATCTCACGCTCCTCCACGAGGTCCAGCAGCGGCGCGACGACCCGGGCGACCTGCTCGAGCGTGAACGCCCGATCACGCGTCCCCAGCAGCGCGAAGGTCACGAGCGACGTCGACGTGATCGGCGTGGCGCGGTTGATGCCGTCCAGCACGCGGAAGGCCACCTTCTCCAGCTGCACGCCGTCGCCTGCAGCCTCGTCCAGCGCACCCCGCAGCGAGAAGGCGTCGCCGAAGCGCACCTGGGCGGCGCCCACGTTGTGGCGCTGGGCGCGCATGTAGTCCGCCAGCCAGCGCAGCCCTTCGCTGCCCTTCTTCGCGCCGACCTGCTCCTCCGCCATCGCCCCGACTTCCGCCAGCTGGTCGTAGACGATCGACACCGGGACGAGGATGACGTCCTCGGCGCGCTCGTCCTCCAGCGCACGCACGAGATAACGCAGCAGGCCGAACCTCGGGGGGCGCAGCTTGCCGGTCCGCGTGCGGCCACCCTCCAGGTACCACTCGATGTTGAAGCGCTTGGCGACGAGGTAGCCGAAGTACTCGCGTACCGCGAGCTTGTAGATCGCGTCGTCGCCGAACGTGCGGCGGATGAAGACGAGGCCCGCGCGCTTGCCCAGCGGCCCGATCGGCCAGAAGGACATGTTGCCGCCGGCCAGCAGGTGGTTGCGGGGAAAGTCGTGCTCGTCCAGCACGCCGGCGAGGACGAGCGGATCGGAGTAGGAGCGGTGCGACGGCAGGAAGATGAGCGCGTGCCGGCGGTTGAGCTCGCGCAGGCGCTCGAGGCTCTCCACGTCGACCTCAACGTCCCAGGCGCGCGAGTGCAGCGGGCTCATGACGAGGCGGAACGTGTCGATCGCCAGGCGGCTCTGCACCGCCACGAGCTCACGCAGGCACACGGTCGTGTCGTCCATGACGTCCGCGGGCGGGCGCCCGAGGCGCTCGGCCAGCCGGGCGACCTCCTCGCGAAACGGCGCGGACGCCGTGATCTGCTCGGCCACGAGGCGCGGGACCTTGTAGCGGTCGCCGATGACGGCGCGCTCGGAGCGCTCGACCGCCACCGTTGCCTCGCGCTGCACGAAGGCGCCGAACGCGTCGTCCCCCGGCGCGCCGGAGACCTTGCGGAAGCGCTCGCGCAGCTCACTCGCCCGCGCACCCTCGCCGGCCGTGACGCCGGCGCGGTCGGGTTCGCGCTTGGCGATGCGGGCCTGCAACGGCGCCCACGGACGGTGTGGGTTCGTCAGCGCGAGCAGGTCCGCGGCACGCGCCTGGCGCCCGCCGTCCCGCTCGCGCGGCAGCCACGTCACGCGCACAGGGAGGACAAGCGGATCGTCCCCCTGCTTCAAGCGCGCGACGAGCCCCGGGTCGCCGGAGTACAGCAGCGTGGCGTTGGGATGGTGCGTGTGCGCCCACCCGCCGATGAGCGCCTGCTCGGTGGTCGTGCGTGCGTCCGCGAGCACGACGACGGGGACCTCCTCGGCGATGGGGGGCAGATCCCGTGCGGTCGTCGCCGTCTCCATGGCGCGACTCTACGCGCCACGCGCGGTCGCGTCAGGTGATTCGCTGAACTCGGCGGCTGCGCGTCGGTGGACAGACAGATCACCCCGACGCCCGCGGGCGGGCCGGACCGTTTAGCGTCCCGGTCTGAGTGAACCGTCCCCGCGCCCTCGCTGTGCTCGCGCTCGTCACCGGCCTCCTGCTGGTGTTGCTCGTCGCGGGCTGCCCGTCGGGCAACGGCAACGGCGGCGGACAGAACGGGAGTACCGAGTTGACGATCCGCGACCCGCTGGCCGAGGCCCTGCGTTACATCCCTGTGTCGGCGGGCATCGTGGCGGTGGTGCAGACCGACGCGGGTACCGGACCGCTGCGCAGCGCCCTGGATTTGGCACAGCAGGTCCCCGGCTCGAGCACCGTCATCGGTCGCCTGGAGCAGCTCGTGAGCGACCGGGTCGGCCTGTCGCTGTCCTCCGAGGCTACGGCGCTCGCCGGAGCGCCCGCGGTCGTCGCGCGGATGGGCGTGAGTGCGAAGGCCGCGACGCTCGGAGCGTGGGTCGTGGCCGACGAGCAGACGCTCGCCGACATCTTCCGCTCGCGGGTGGACGCCGGCACGGTGAGTGCCGGGGGCGAGCACAAGCACTGGACGATCTACACCGGCGTCGGCGGGGTGTACGCCCAGCGCAACCGCGTCCTGCTGAGCGCATCGAACCCCGTCACGCTGCGGGCGGCGATCGATCGGCGGCTGAAGACCGGCCGCGGTGGGGGCCTGACACGCGCGACGTTCACCGCCCGCTCGATGTCGGGGATCAGCGCCGGCCAAGCGGTCGTCCGCGTTGCCGTCACCGGACCTGCCCTGCGCAACGCGATCGCACGGCAGGCGCCGAAGGCGACGCAGCTGCCGTGGGTAGCTGCCGTGCGCGGCGCGGGGCTGGCGCTTGCGACCGACTCGGATGGTCTCCACGTCAAAGCACGCGTGCGGACGGACGAGACCACGGTCAGCGACGTGGACCTGCCGATCGCCGCAGGTGCCCAGGCGCCTGAGCCCAAAGGGGACGCACCGGTCGTGGTGGGCGTGCGCAACCTCGCCCAGAGTGCCGACGTCCTCCTGCAGGTGGCCCAACTCGTCACCCCCGATCGCCTGAAGACGTACACGATGGTGCGTGATCTGCTCAAGCGCTTTGCCCAGGTCGACATCGAGGGCGACATCCTCGGCACCCTCACGCAGAACGCCACCCTGACCGTCCCCGACCTGCGCGGCGTGACCCTGCGCGCGGAGACCTCCGACGAGCAGCGGCTGCGCGACGCGCTGTCACGCCTGGGGCGCATCGGCCGCCTGGCCGGCATCGCCGGGTCGTTCGGCATCGGGGTGGACACGAACGGCCTCGCGATCCGTGACGAGGGCGACGACCGCTACACGGTCCTCAAGGACGAGAATCCCGTCGCCGTCGTCGCGGTGCGCAACGGGATCTTCGTCGCCTCCAGCGACCCGCTGACCGACGTGGACGCCGTCGTCGACGCCCTCGACACGGTGGACGGCGCAGCGCCCTCGTCGTCGTCCGGCGCGCTGCGCGCGACGCTGACGCCGTCCGCCCTCTCGGACGTGCTCGTGGACCGCTTCGGCCTGCCGTCGGTCGCCCGCGTGGCCCTCGAGTCACTCGGCGGCGCGACCGTCACAGCGCGGGCGGAACTCGGGTACCTGCTCGTCGGGGTCGACGTGGCGGTGAAGGGGTAGCGCCTCTACCACGCGGAGTGCTGCAGCGCCGCCGGAACCTCGCTCGGCGGCATCGGCCGGGCGAAGAGATACCCCTGTGCCTGGTCGCAGCCGAGCTCGCGCAGACGGTGCAGCTGAGCTTGCGTCTCGACGCCTTCGGCGATGGACCGCAGACCAAGGTTGGCGGCCAGGGCCACGACAGCGGAGACGACCTCCTCGTCTCCCCGGTCCGTTCCAAGACCTTGCACGAAGGACCGGTCGATCTTGACGAACGTCAGGGGCAGACGCCGAAGGTGGGTCAGCGAGGCGTAGCCGGTGCCGAAATCGTCGAGGCCGACCTGCACGCCGAGATCCCTGATGCGCGCAAGTTGGTCCAGGACGTCGGGGCGCAGGTCGATGACCGCGGTTTCGGTGAGCTCGAAATGCAGGCACGCCGGATCCAGGCCGGTCTCATCGAGCCGCTGTCGCACGAGCGTCGGCAGGTCTCCGGGCTCGAACTGACGTGCGGACAAGTTGACGGCGACGGCCAACCGGCGCTCCGGGTGTCCCGCCGGCGGCCAACGGCGCGCCTCCTGGCAGGCCATCCCGAGGACTTGCGCGCCGAGCGGTACGACCAGGCCGCTCTCCTCCGCGACGGGGACGAACGCGGCCGGTGGCAGGATCGAGCCGTCGTCCTCGGCGATTCGGGCCAGGGCCTCGAAGCCGGCGATGCTGCCGGTGGGAAGCTCGACGACAGGCTGGTAATGAACGATGATCCGCTCGTCGTCCAAGGCCGACCGAAGCGTCCGTTCGGCAACGACCCGCTGCTGTACCTGACGGCCGAGGGCTGCGTCGAAGACCTCGGCGCGCCCTCCACCGTGCGACTTGGCGTGGTACATGGCCTGGTCGGATTCGTTGAGCAGGATCTCCGCGGTCCCTCTGCCCCCGGCCGAGACCGAGACGCCGACGCTCGCGCTGACATGTTCTCTGCCCTGGACCCGGTGGCATAAGGCGGTGACGAGACGGGTGCTCATGTCGGCCGCGTGCGCGCGACTGTCGACCTCGGGTGCGAGGACGACGAACTCGTCGCCGCCGATGCGGGCGACGGTGTCCATCGGCCGGAAGATCGCGACCAACCTGTCAGCGACGCTGCGCAGCAAGGCGTCTCCCGCGGCATGCCCATTCGTGTCGTTGACCTGCTTGAACCGGTCGAGGTCGACGAAGATCACGGCGACGCACCGACCGGAGCGTTTGGCGTGGGACAGCGCATGGTTGATGCGGTCGACGAGCAGCGTCCGGTTGGGCAGCCCGGTCAGCGCGTCGTGTGTCGCCTCCGCGGTGAGGCTGGCCTGAGCGGCCTGCAAGTCGGCCAGCCGTGCATCCTGAGCCAGGCTGAGCCGGGCGATCTCGCGGTCCTGGGCCTTCTGGGCGCTGAGGTCGGTGAACGTGAGGCACGTGAGACGATCGCCGTCGACCTCCAGTGGCGAGGTCCCGACCAGGACGGGAACGGCCATGCCGTTGCGGTCCATGAGCTCGAACTCGACGGTGGTGCCGAGCCCGCCCGGACCCCGCATCTCCTGCAGCCCGATCGGTACGCCGCCGGCCACGAACATCGCCAACGGCGAGCCCACGATCGTCTCTCGCGAGCACGACAACAGCTCCGCCAGTCGTCGATTGGCGTATAGGACGAGTCCGCTCGACGAGACGGTCGCCGCCCCGTCGCGCATGTTCTCGACGAACATCCGGTACGGCCGGTCAGCGGTCGACAGCGTGAAGACGCGCTGGCCGGTACCGCCATCTGACACGACGAAGGCATCGACCTCGCCCGCGCCGATCGCTCGCAGCGCGTCTTCTGCCTCCGCCATCCGGGCCAGCGCCTCGGATCGCGTCAGCGGCGCCTGGCTCGGTGCAGCTGCCGTGCCGGCGATGTCGGCGGGTGTCGTGTCCGCGCGGGACGGTCGGGCCATGCGGGATCTACCCGACCGCTCGTGGCGCGGGGGTGGCGACGGGAAGGTCCAGCGCCAGGAGCACCTTGTCGGTGTGCGACAGGTCGCCGACGAGCCTGCGCACGGGCAGCGGCCGGTGCTTGATCAGGGTGGGCGCGGCGAGGACCTGGCTGCTGAGGACGGCAGCGGGGTCCTCGTGCACGTCGACGACAGCGAGGTGATACCTGCCGTGCAGGTGGCTCTCGCACAGCTGCCTGGCGTTGGCGATCGCTCGCGCGGAGAGATCCGAGGCTCCGCTGACGAAGAGCGTCAACTCATAGCGGTCTTCGCCGGGAGCTGGACTCATCGCGAGGATCCCGGCTGAAGCCGAAGCCCGACGAGCGCTCGCTCGGTGTTGGAAAGGTCACCGATGATCTTGCGCAACGGCGCGGGAAGGCGGCGCACGAGCGTGGGGATGGCGACGATGTCGTCGCTCTGCGCCAGCGACGGGTGCTCGACCAGGTCGATGATCTCGATCTCATAACGCCCGGCCAGGTGCTCCTCGCACAGCGTCGTCAGGTTGGCGAACGCGCGTAACGACTTGGGCGACTGACCTGCGATGTACAAGCACAGGTGCCACACCTCCTCGTCGGCTATGGGGCTCACGGCGTGGGCACCGTCGATGGCAGTCACGATCCACCGACGTCGCTGTCGCGCCCATGGGCGGCGTAGGCCGGCTCGGCGACATCGGCCCTGCGGAGCCGGCCCTGCTCGGCGCGCTGCCCGGCCCGATCGTCGACACCCGTCGAATCGTGGCTGAGCAGGCGTCGCACGCTGTCAGCCTCGTCCTCGAACTCGCGCCACAGCGCCGCCGTCTGCGCCTCGACCCCTTCGCGTCGTCGCTCCAGGTTGACGCGACGCTGGGCGAGATCCTCGAGCCGTGCCGTCCCGTCGGAGAGCTCCTGGGCCTCCTGGGCCTGGCGCGCGGAGCCGGTGAGCACGCCCTGCGGCCCGACGTAGACGTCGGCCAGCTCGATGCCCTGGCCGGTGAGCAGAAACTCGCGGATCTGATTGGAGTGGGCCATCCCGCGCGACTTGAGCACATACACGACGCGGTTGTGCTCGCCGTTGCCCTCCATGGTCTTCACGAGGATCCAGGTGTCCACGAGCGACGCGATGTGCTGGTCGGCCATCGTCGGCTGCACGGCGGAGTTCAGGCTCGTGAACAGGGCGGTGACGCCCCTCGTCTTCAGGAAGTCGACCTGGCGGGTCAGCATCGCCGAGACGTCCGCGTCGCTGCCGACGCGCAGGAGGTCTGAGACCGGATCCTTGACGACCACGGAGGGATCGAACTCGCCGACGGATTTCTGCATGGCGAACAGGTGCGCCTCGAGGCCGAGGAGGCTGGGGCGAAAGCAGTGGAACTGCAGCAGGCCCGCGTCGACCCATGGCTTCAGGTGGATCCCGACCGAGGACATGTTCCGGATGATCTCCGCCTGGGACTCCTCGAAGGCGAAGTACAACGCCCGCTCCCCACGCCGGCAGGTGGCGTCGCAGAACTGGGCGGCCAGCGTCGACTTGCCGGTGCCGGCGGTGCCGGTGACGAGCACGGTGCTCCCCTTGTAGACGCCACCGTCGCCGAGCATGGCGTCGAGACGGTCCACGCCGGTGGACACCCGCTCAGAGGAGACGTCGTGACGCAGCCCGTGTGAGGTGACGGGCAGGACGGACACGCCGCTCTCGCCGATGAGGAACGGGTACTCGTTCGTCCCGTGGAGCGAGCCCCGGTACTTGAGGATGCGCAGGCGCCGCGTCGACGTCTGCTCGGTGACGCGGTGGTCGAGCACGATCACGCAGTCCGAGACGTACTCTTCGATGCCGTAGCGGGTGAGGCTCCCGTCGCCACGCTCGCCGGTGATGACCGCGGTCACCCCCCGGTCCTTGAGCCAGCCGAACAAGCGACGCAGTTCGGCGCGAAGGACGGCCGTGTTCGAGAACGCTCCGAACAGGGTCTCGATCGTGTCGAGCACCACCCGTTTGGCGCCGACCGTGTCGATGGCCGCGCCGAGGCGTAGCAGCAGCCCGTCCAGGTCCCAGTCGCCGGTCTCCTCCAGTTCCCCGCCGGCCACGCTGATGTGGTCGACGATGAGCTGGCCGTCGGCCTCGTACCGGGCGAGGTCGAATCCCAGCGACGCGACGTTGGCGACGAGATCGGCGGCGGACTCCTCGAACGCCACGAACACCCCTGGCTCGTCGAACTCCGTGATCCCACGGACGAGGAACTCCATGGCGAGGAGCGTCTTGCCGCAGCCGGCCGGGCCGCAGACGAGCGTCGGTCGCCCCCGGGGCAGACCGCCGCCGGTCACCTCGTCGAGCCCGCTGATGCCCGTCGGTGCCTTCGGCAGCTCTCCCATGCGGGCGGAGATCATGTCTCGCGTCCTTTCGTTCGAGAGGCGTCGAGCCGGTCATGGGGCCACGACGGTGTCGTCGCGCGCCCTCAAACCAAGCGTCTCTCGAGCCGGCTACCACGACCGGTATTGGCGTGATACTCCGGAAGCTAGCACCGTGGAGCCGCCCCGCCCGCATCTGGGTCTGTGATCACACACCACGACTGATGCGCCGGATCGTCGAGGGAGGCCGTCTGGTGCTGGCCTCAGCCCAGCCCGTCCCAGGCTCTGAGCTGGGGGAGCGGGTCCGCCGGCGAGGTGCCCTGCACGTCTCGCCAGCCGGCGGGCCACAGCTCGAGGTGCAGGTGCGGGCCGGTGGCGTCGCCGGTCTGACCGAGGTCGCACAGCCGTGCCCCGCGGGGCACGGCCTGCCCGGGGCGCACGACGGTCGAGTGCCGCACGCAGTGCGCGTAGAAGACGTCGCGCCCGTCGGCCAGGCGCTCGACGATGTACTCGCCGGCGGCCGACGCCTGGTAGTCGGTGAAGCGGATCGTGCCCGCGGTCGGCGACACGATCGGCGTGCCCTGCGCGGCGCTGATGTCCACGCCCTGGTGGCGGTAGCCCGAGCGCTGCGCGCCGAAGAGGTCGCCGTAGGCGTGGGGACCCTGGACCGGGAAGACGCCGGAGCCGACAGTCGGCGGGGGCAGCGGTGGGGGCGTGGGCGCGGGTGCGGGCGTGACCGGGGCGGGCTTGGGCTTGGGTTGCACCGTGAGCGCGGCCCGGCCCGGTGTCCGCCTGCGGCGCTCGAGCACGAGGCCGCCGACGTCGGTCGCGTGGACCCGCACGACGTAGCGGCCGGCTTGCAGGGTCTTCCCTCGGGGCCAGGCGATGCGGATCGTCCGGCCGACCCGGACGCGCCCGAGCGAGATCTGCAGGACGGCACCGCCGCTGCCCCTGGCCGGCTGGAACACGACGCGCGCCTGTACGCGTCCGCCGTCGCCTGAATCGATCCGCAGGACGATCGACGGTGGGTTGCCACCGGCCGTCACCGTGCCCGGCGTGACGCTGAACCGCGTGGCCTGCGGCGGTCGTGCCTGCTTCAGCGCCATCCCGTACTCGGCACCCCCCACGCCGCCGCCCGCCCCAGCCGCCGTCGCGCCCCCCGATCCCGCGGCGGCGGGAGTTGCCGCCACGGCGCTCGCGATGAGCCCGCAGACGAGCGCCGTTGCGTTCTGGGCCGACCCCGGCATGGGGGGAGACTCGGCCACCACCACCAACGCTGCCGCGGAATTGCAGGCTTGCGCACCTTTGGGGAGGAAAGAGCGCAGCCGATGCTGCAGAACCTCGCCAGTCCCGTTGCACGCCGACCCGGGCTGGTACCCGCTCCTGGGGCCGCCTCGAGCTTGTTACCGGCACGTACTATTGACATCCTGGTGCGTGCATCGGCACACTCCGTGGAATGGACGCCTCCGTTCTTTCACTCGCCGCCGAGAGCGCCCCGTCCGCGGGGGGCGCCGAGCTCGCACAGGTCGCCATCGCCAGCGGATTCGGCGCAACCCTCACGGCGGCGCTGCTCATCCTGGGCTTCGGGCACCGCAGCGGACGGCTCGGTGTCCTGCGCTGGGCGGGCAACCTGAGCGGCCGCGTGCTCGGCCTGCCGGGCTGGGCCGCGCTACCCCTGACGGTTGCGACGCCGACGCTGCTGCTCGCGCTCTTCGGCCTGACCTGGGATGAGTCGCTGCACATCGACTCCGGCCGCGACCCCGGGCCGCTCGCCAACCCGTCGCACTACTTCCTGCTCGTCGGGCTCTTCGGCGTGTTCTCCGCCGGCTGGCTGGCGCTCGTGATGCCCGAAGGGGGCGAGCGTCCCGGTCCGGCGTCCGTGCGCATCACACGCGAGTGGTACGTCCCCGTCGGCGGCCTGCTGACGATGGTCTGCGCGTCGGTGGCGCTGCTGGGGTTCCCGCTGGACGACGTCTCGCACCGGCTCTTCGGCCAGGACGTGACGCTCTGGGGCACGACGCACCTCCAGATGCTCACCGGCGCCGCGACCGCGGTGGTGGGCATGTGCGTCCTGTTCCGTGAGGGGACGATCGCCGCGCGCACCGCGACGGCGGCGGGCGAGCCGATCGGCTACGCGCGGCCGCGACTCGTCCAGCGGATCCAGGACGCCCTGAGCTACGCGACGCTCGGCGGCGGCCTGCTCGGGGCGCTGTCGATCTTCCAGGGCGAGTTCGACTTCGGCGTCCCGCAGTTCCGCCTCGTCTTCCACCCGATCCTCATCGCCGGGATGGCGGCCTTCGCGCTCGTCGCCGTGCGCGCGCTGGCCGGGCCCGGAGCGGCCGTGCTTGCGGCGCTGTGGTTCGTCGCCATCCGCGGCGTGATCACGCTGCTCGTCGGGCCGGTCTTCGGCGAGGCCGTCGCCTCGTTCCCGCTCTACCTGGCGGAGGCCCTGATCGTCGAGGTCGTCGCGCTGATGATCGTCGCCCGCGCGCGTCCCTACACCTTCGGCGCGGTCAGCGGGGCGCTCATCGGCTCGGTGGGTGTCCTCGCCGAGTACGGCTGGACGCACGTGTGGATGCCGCTGCCGTGGCCGTCGCACCTGCTCCCTGAGGCCGTCGCCCTCTCCGTCCCGGTCGCTGTCGCCGCCGGCCTCGTGGGCGCGTTCCTGTTCTGCGGCCTGGACCGGCGCGAGGCGCTGACGACGTCGCGCCCGGCTCTCGCGACGATCGTCCTCAGCGCCCTCGTCATCGCTGGCGTCATCGTCGGACTGCGGACCACCGACCCCGTCGACGCCCGGGCGTCGGTGACCCTGACGCAGGTCCGGCCGGCCCCGGACCGCGAGGTCGTCGCGACGGTGCGCCTTGACCCGCCGGACGCCGCCCGCGACGCGGACTGGTTCACAACGCTCGCCTATCAGGGCAAGGAGCCGCTGCGCCTGGACACGCTGAAGGAGATCGCGCCCGGCGTCTTCCGCACGGTCGCCCTCCCCGTCCACAGCCGCTGGAAGACGGTGCTGCGCCTGCACCGCGGCAGCCAGATGTCCACCATGCCGTTCTTCCTTCCTGGTGACGCCGCCATCCCCGCTGCGCAGGTTCCGGCCACCGCGTCGTTCGTGCGTCCGTTCACGCGAGACAAGGAGGTGCTCCAGCGCGAGCGCAAGGACGACGTCCCGCTGTGGGGCGAGCGCGCCTTCGCCCTCCTCATCCTCGCGATCAGCCTCGGGCTGCTTGCAACGCTGGGGCGCGGACTCATGCACCTGGCGCGGTCGCGGGACGGTGAGGGCGGCGCGGACGGCGCGGCGGCGGCACCGGCGAGCGCGGCACGTCGCGGGCAGCCGGTGGCCTGAGGGGGATGTGAACGGACTTTCATGCCCACATACCGTCGATGAGACTCCATTCACCTCGACCGCCCGGAGCGCCCGGAAGACGACGCGGCGGCGCACCTCTGTCGCGCTGAGGCCGACGAACGTGCGGAACCACCCCACCGCGTCCACGCGAGACTGCGGCGGCGCACGTCTGTCGCGCTGAGGCGGACGCCGTGGCGCTGACGCGAGCGAGCCGCGCGGCGGTGCGATGCGCTTGAACGGCGGGCATTGATGGCGGAAGGTGCCGCCGGAAGGTGCGCTGGCGGCGGACCGTCGTCGCTGGCGCGTTGCCGCTCGCGAAGGCGATGAGTCGAGCACAGCCGGTCAGGGGGACCACCCATGCTCCAGTCGCCCCCTAAGTGGCGCGTTGGCACTTCCCAAGCGGCGCCCAGCGCGTTTGCCGATCGAGCGTCACGTTTCCGCTGCCAGGTAGCGGATCTGTGACGCTCGATCGGCTTGGGGCGTCGCGTGGCGCTCTTCCTGACGCCGAGATGGTCACCCGCGCCCCAAGGCAGCGCGGGCTTCGCACTCCCCCGTCAATGCGGCTGTTTCAAGCCCCCCGCACCACGCCAAGCTCAATCGCGTCAGCGCCACAAGCGCCAGCCAGCAGCGGCCCATGCTGCGTTGAACCTCATGCCCCCTACGGTCGATGAAACTCCGTTCGCATCCCTCGCCCTCGGCGGCGGAGAGTGCGCGGAACCTCAAGCCCCACAGAGGTGGATGAAACTCCGTTCACATCCCCCG
>JAOPZJ010000124.1 GCA_025964155.1 Solirubrobacterales bacterium | reverse complement strand
ATACGGATTCAGGTTCTTCTCGCCGTTGCGGTCCATACGACCGGTGGACGGGTCGATGCGCTTTTGCACCGCCGCGTCCGGGACCTCTTTCACGAGGACACAGATCTTCACTTCAGGCCTCCTGCTGTTTTGGTTTCCTGTGCCCGCCCTGGAGCGGGCGGTGCGACCCAAATCTCAAAAACACGTGCTGCAAGATGGGCCGCAAAGTGTACCGGGCTCGTTGACTGACGAGTCAATCGGGCCCGGTGATGGTGGTGGTCAAGACGGTGAGGGGTGCCGGAGGAGGGATTACTCCCTCTCGGCGACGGCTCCCTGGATGAAGTCGATGATCGCCTGCGTCGGCGCGCCGGGCGTGAACACCTCGGCCACCCCCAGACGCTTGAGCTCGGGAATATCATCCGACGGAATCGTGCCCCCCACGGTGACCAGCACATCGGTCACACCCTGAGCGGCCAGCAGATCCACGACCTTCGGCACCAGCGTCATATGCGCACCCGACAGGATCGACAACCCCACCGCATCCGCGTCCTCCTGGATCACCGTCTCGACGATCTGCTCCGGCGTCTGATGCAACCCCGTGTAAATCACCTCCATGCCCGCATCACGCAACGCCCGCGCAATGATCTTCGCCCCACGATCATGCCCATCCAACCCAGGCTTGGCGACGACAACACGGATCTTGCGCTGAACGGCTGAGGCGGCAGTCATGGCGCGCGGGATGATAGTTCGCCGCCGCCTTTCCCGACTCCCGGCTCCCGGGCGGTCGACCCCGCCCGGCGGGCGGGCGGGCGGGCCGGCACAGTTTGACGCGGGCGCGATTACCCGCGAGTCTCTCCTGGCGGCAGGCGTTAAGTCGTTGTGATGGAGGCGCTGGGGTCATGCAGCGGCAACGCTGCACACCCCCTCAGGGATGAGGAGGCAGGTCGAATGGCAGCACTCGCGTGTTCACTGGTGACCCTCATCCTCGCCGGCAGCGGAGCGGGCGCGAAGTACATGGAGACCGTGGTCCAGGACGACGCCCAGTTCCTGCATCGGACTCCTGCTGCGGTGTACGCCAGCGCCCGCCAGCTCGTCGAGCTCGGCGCCGATCGCGTCCGGCTGACCGCCGGCTGGTCCGCGATCGCGCCGCAGCCGCACAGCAAGAAGGTCCCGCCTGCGCCGTTTGACGCCAGCGACTCGCGGACGTACCCCAAGGACGCGTTCACGTCGCTGGACACGGCGGTCAAGGCCGCGACGAGCAGCGGGCTGAAGGTCATGATCGATCTGGCCTTCTGGGCCCCCCGCTGGGCGGTCGGGCAGGCCGCGCCCGACCCGAAGCGCGAGCGGTACTTCGTCGACGCGGCCGCCTTCGGGGACTTCGCCACGGCCGTCGCCCGCCGCTACTCCGGCGGCTATGACGACCCGGTCAACCCGGCCAGGAAGCTGCCGGCCGTCCGGATGTTCACGACGTGGAACGAGCCCAACCACCCGTCCTTCCTCAAGCCACAGTGGGTGCGCACCACCGCGGGCGGCTTCCGTCCGGAGTCCCCGCACATCTACCGGGCGATGCACAACGCGGCGTACGACGCGATCAAGAAGGTCTCGTGGCAGGACCAGGTGCTGCTCGGCGGCACCGCCTCGGGCGGCTCGACCGTCCCCGGCAAAGGGGGCGTACCACCGCTCCAGTTCCTCCGCGCGCTGGCCTGCGTGGACGATGCCATGAAGCCGCTGAACGTCCCGGAGTGCGTGAACTACGCACCGGTCAAGGCCGACGGCTACGCCCACCATCCCTACTCGCGCCTCGTCTCACCCGCCACGCCGGACCCTGTGCTCGACGACGTCCGGATCGCTGACGCGTCGCGCCTCGGCAGCCTGCTGAGCCAGCTGCACCGCGCCGGGCGCCTGGCCAGCAACCTGCCGATCTTCAACACCGAGTACGGCTATGAGTCCCGCCAGGACGACCCGTTCCAGCCCTTCGAGCGCGACCAGCAGGCCGCGTTCATCGGCTGGTCGACGTATCTGGCGTGGAAGGACCCAGACACCCGCATGATGGCCCAGTTCCTCCTGCGTGACATCGACCCGGCCGAGTCCGGGTACAAGCGGGGCACGCGCCAGTACTACCGCGACTGGCAGACCGGGCTCTACGACGCCAAGGGCAACGCCAAGCCGGCCGCGCGGGCCTTCAAGCTCCCGTTCTGGGCGCAGACCCAGGGGACCGGCGCCGCCAAGTCGGTCCTGCTCTTCGGCGAGGTGCGGCCCGGGAACGGACCGCGGGTCGTCCGCGTCGAGCGTCAGGACCCCGCGACCGGTGCGTGGGCGGCCGTGCGCACGTTCGGGGCGACCTGCGATCCGGACAACCCGGAGTTCCTCACCAATCGTGCCGGCTTCTTCCTGCGCAGCGCACCGGCCCTCGGTGCAAGCGCCTACCGCCTGGCCTGGCGTCACGACGACGGCAGCTTCGAGTACGGCGTGCCGGTCGCGGTCGCGGACGATGCCGCCCAGGACCCGCCGCCCGCGGTCATCCGCCCCGGGCAGCGCAAGTAGCGCGCCTCACCGTCACAGGGCGCACCCGCAGGCCCTGACCCGCCATCTGGTCCCGCCGCGGCGACGGCAGACGGGCCACTCGGTCGGTACCCGTGCGCTCTCAAACGCGCCACGATCGGTGGCACGATGGCACGTAGCCGGCTTTCTCCACTGGACTCCTCGTTCCTGCGGGTCGAGTCCCCCACCGCGCACATGCATGTCGGGTGGAAGGGCATCTTCGCACCGCGACCCGACGGCAGGACGGTGACGATCGGCGAACTGCGCCAGACGATCGCCGGGCGCCTGCGCCACGCCCAGCGCTTCCGCCAGCGCCTCGCCTTCCCGCCGGCCGGGCTCGGCGAGCCGGTGTGGGTCGACGACGAGCGCTTCGCCGTCGAGCACCATGTCGTCGCGATGAGCGAGGCGCACGAGCTGCTGCCCCGGGCGCGCTTCGACGACCTGGCCGACCTGTGCCTGTCGCGGCCTCTGGAGCGTGACCGGGCCCTCTGGCGCATCGAGCTGGCGCCCGTCCTGGACGACGGCACCGTCGGCATGGTCATGAAGGTCCACCACGCGATGGTGGACGGCAAGTCCGCTGTCGAGCTCGCGCTGCTGCTCCTGGACGCGGCTGCGGACGCCGAGCTGCCCGTGACCGACGACGGCTGGACGCCGGCGGCAGCTCCTGGAGGCCGGCGCCTGGCCTTGGAGGCGATCGCCGACGCCGGCGGTGAGTCGCTGCGCGCCGTGCGCACCGCGGCCCGGATGGCGGGCTCCCCCCGCAACAGCGTGCGGATCGCCGACACCCTGCGCCGGGCGGCGCTGGCGGTCTCCGAGGACGTCCTGCGACCGGCACCGTCCTCGTACGTCAACGTCGCCATCGGGCCGCGGCGCACCCTCGTGCATCACACGGCACCGCTGGCGCCGCTCCTGGCCGCACGTGCCGCCGTCAAGGGAGCGACGCTCAACGACGTCGCGCTCACGGTCGTCGCCGGCGCCCTGCGCGAGCTGTCGATGCGCGCCGACCGCATCCCGGAGGCGATGAAGGTCATGGTGCCCGTGAGCACCCGGACCGCGGAGCAGACGACCGACCTGGGCAACCGGATCTCGTTCGTGTTCATCGAGCTGCCGGTACACCTGTACCGGCCCGCAGATCGCCTCGCGGAGATCCAGCGGGCGACCGCGCGGTTCAAGGCCGAGGAGCGGGCCTCCGGCGGCGAGGCGCTGCTCGGCGCGCTCGGCATGCTGCCCGATCCGCTGCGGGACGCCGCGGCCAAGCTCGCCGCCTCCCCGCGGATGTACAACCTGACGATCTCCAACGTCCCGGGCCCGCGCTTCCCCGTGTACCTGCGCGGCTGCGAGCTCCTCGAGGCCGCCCCCGTCATCCCGCTCCCGGACGGGCACGCGCTCAGCGTCGGCGTGTTCACCTACCGCGACCAGCTGACCTTCGCGGGCTACGCCGACCCCTCCGCGCTGCCCGACATCGGGCACCTTCCCGCCGCGCTGGCCACGGCCATCGCCCAGCTGTCGTCGATGGCCGACGCCCCGGCTACGCCGGGCTTCCCCGACAACGTCAGAAGGATCACCGCCGCATGAACCCCGCCCCGAAGCGCCCGGCCGTCCGCGTCAAGGGCGCGTCGCAGCCGCAGGCCCCGAAGCGACCGCAGCCGCGCGGGGTGCGGCGCTAAGGCGCGACCTCAGAAGACCGGCGTCTCGCGATAGTCGCCCCAGACCTCTTGCATGGCGGCGATGATCTCGCCCTCCGAGACGTGGGAGCGGGCCGCCTCGATGAGCGGCTCCATGAGGTTCTCATCGTCGGTGGCGGCGGCGCGCTTGAGCTCGGTCAGGCGGGCCTCCACCTCGGCGCTGTCACGCGCGGCCTTGACCGCCTCCAACCGATCGATCTGCTTGCGCTCCAGCGACGGATCGACCCGGTGGATGGGCATTCCGTCCAGCTCGTTGCCTTCGGTGAAGGCGTTGACCCCGACGACGATGCGCCGCTTGGAGTCGATCTCGCCCTGCAGCTCGTAGCTGGCATCGGCGATCTCGCGCTGGGGGTAGTTCTGCTTGACGGCCTCGACCATCCCGCCGAGCTCGTCGATCTTGGCGAAGTAGGCGTAGGCCTGCTCCTCGAGCTTGTCCGTCAGCTGCTCGACGAACCACGATCCGCCGAGCGGGTCGATCGTGTTCGTCACCCCCGTCTCGTGGGCGATGATCTGCTGTGTACGCAGCGCGATCCGGACCGCGTCCTCGGTGGGCAGCGCGAGCGCCTCGTCGTGGCTGTTGGTGTGCAGCGACTGCGTGCCGCCCAGCACGCCCGCGAGGGCCTCGATGGCCGTGCGCGCGCAGTTGTTCAGCGGCTGCTGAGCGGTGAGCGACACGCCGGCCGTCTGCGTGTGGAAGCGCATGAGCCACGACTTGGGGTTCTTGGCGCCGTAGGTCTCGCGCAGCTCGCGGGCCCAGATGCGACGCGCGGCTCGGTACTTGCAGATCTCCTCGAAGAAGTCGATCTGCGCGTTGAAGAAGAACGACAGGCGGGGCGCGAAGTCGTCGACGTCCAGGCCACGTGCGATGGCCTCCTCGACGTAGGTCAGCCCGTCCTTGAGCGTGAACGCGAGCTCCTGCGCGGCGGTCGCCCCGGCCTCGCGGATGTGGTAGCCGGACACCG
>JAOPZJ010000118.1 GCA_025964155.1 Solirubrobacterales bacterium | reverse complement strand
TGTACGCGGTGTCGGGACTCGCGAGCGCGAAGTTGCCGCCCATCCCCACGAAGGCCTTCACCGTGCCGCGGTGCATCGCCTCGATCGTCGCCACGGTATCGAGGCCGTGCTCGCGTGGCGCGTCGATCCCGCAGACGGCGCCGAGCCGCGCCAGGAATGCCTCGCTCGGGCGATGATCGATGCCGCACGTGCGGTTGCCCTGGACGTTGCTGTGCCCGCGCACCGGCGACGGACCCGCGCCTTCGCGACCGATGTTCCCGCGCAGCGCCAGCAGGTTGACGATCTCGCGGATCGTGTCGACGCTGTGCTCCTGCTGAGTGACCCCCAGGCACCAGCTCACGATCGTCCGCGTCGAGCGGAGGTACAGCTCCGCCATCTTCCGCAGCGTCGCCTCGGGCACGCCGGAGCAACGCTCCAACTCACTCCACGGCGTCGCCGCGCAGAGGCGCCGGTAATCCTCGAAGCCGGCGGTGTGGCGCTCGAGGAACGTGCGGTCGAGCGCGTGAGGCTCGTTCTCGGCCGCCTCGAGGACCGCCTTGGCGACGCCACGCAGGAGCGCGAGGTCGCCCGCAATCCGCGGCTGGACGTTCAGCGTGCCGGTGTCCGTCGCCCGGAAGGTCGCCATCCGCACGAGCTCGTGCGGGATGATCGTGCTCCCCGCGCCGGACTCGACCAACGGGTTGACGTGGACGATCTGCGCGCCCCGCCGGTACGCCTCGGCGAGCGCCGTCAGCATCCGCGGCGCGTTCGACGCCGCGTTGACGCCGATCACGAAGATCAGGTCGGCCTCCTCCCAGTCCCGGAGGTCGACCGTACCCTTGCCCGTGCCGAGCGAGGCCTGCAGCGCGCGGCCGCTCGCCTCGTGGCACATTTTCGAACAGTCCGGCAGGTGGTTGGTACCGAACTCACGCACCCACAGCTGGTACAGGAACGTCGCCTCGTTGCCGAGCCGCCCAGACGTGTAGAACGACGCCTGGTGCGGACTCTCGAGGCCACGCAAGCTCGAGCCGACGAGCGCGAACGCGTCCGGCCAGGCGATCGGCTCATAGGAGTCCCGTGGCGCGTCGTAGACCATCGGCTCCGTCAGCCGGCCCTGGCGCTCGAGGTCCGAGTCGTTCCACTCCGACAGCTCCGCGACGGTGTGGCGCTCGAAGAACTCGCGCCCGACGCGCTTGCCGGTCAGCTCCCACGTGACATGCTTGACGCCGTTCTCGCAGAAGTCCAGGTGCGTCCCGTGCAGATCGTCGGGCCACGCGCAGCCCGGGCAGTCGAACCCGCCGTCGTCATGGTTCATCTTGAGCAACGACCGCGAGGCCTCGAGCGGCGCGCCCGTGCGCGCGATCACGCGAGCGACGCTCTTCGCCGCGCCCCAACCGGCGGCGGGATGGCCATAGTCCGAGTGCTCAGGACTCCCGTCGGCCGCAGGACCGCGGCCCAGCGCAGGAACGCCGGGGACCGCCCCCAGCATCCGGCGGGCAACGTCATCCGTCGAGCGCTTGGTGCCACCCATCGCAACAATGTCGGCAACCGGGGCCCGTCCGAGACCCGTCCCTCCGCCCAGGATCGACTGTCCCGTTCCGCGTTCCGGCGGCGAGCGCGGAATATCGGCTGAGTTGCTGGCCGAGTGGTAGGAGGACTGGCTCCCGTTACCCGGCGACCTGGGCGCCCGACGAGATGGCGCCGTCGGAGGTCTGGCTGTTGTAGTTGACGAAGGTCGTCGGGGTGGTGGTGGTGAACGTCTGCGGCGTTACCGTGGCAGCGCCCGCGCTCGACACCGGGGCAGCGATGGCGATCGTGCTGAGAACGGCCGTGACCCCCACAAGACGCATTCGGGTCTTCATGTCAAACCTGCCTTTCAATTTGCGTCCATCACATCCAACGGCTGGAGTGATTGGGCATGCATTCATGCTCCCGCCGATCGTCCCGTGCTTCCACGGCTCTTGAGCCGTGATCAATTCCCGTACGGAATCAGCTGGTGTGGCGGCCAAGCCAGCGCCAGAACGCGCGCGCTGCGGTGCTCAATGCCGGCCGTCGACGGTGAATCGCGCGCAGCTCGCGATGAAGGTCGACGCCGCGCACCGGCAGCCCGACGAGGACACCGGCGCGCTCCTCGGCCTCGATCGTCAACCGCGAAAGCAGCGTAAAACTGCCCCCGATAAGCGCCCGCTTGAGGCTCTGGATGCTGGCCGCCTCAAACGCCGGGCTCAGCTCGATGCCCGCACGCGCCAGTGCGGCGGTCGCAACGGCGCGCGTACCCGCGAACTCCTCGCGAGCCAGATACGACTCCCCCACTAGATCACGTGGCGTCACGGCGCGCCGCCGAGCTGCCCACGGATGCTCGGCCACAACCACGACGACAATCTCATCACGAGCGACCGTGAGCGTCTGGAAGCCCGCCGGGGAGTCCGGTCCCTCGACGAAGCCGATCTCGCTGCGGTTCTCGCGGATCGCGTCAAGAACAGCGTGCGAGTTGACGACCTCAAGCCGCGGGCGGACCTCGGGACGCTCGCGGTGAAAGTCGGCCAGCCACCCAGGCAGCAGAAACTCCCCGATCGTCTGGCTGGCACTCAACCGCAGATCCACGCTGCCGTGAGCGCGCGACAGCTCGACCAGCTCGGCGACGCTTCCCAGCGCCTCCAGCGCACGCTTCGCCGCCGGATACGCCGTGCAGCCCAGCTCGGTCGGGCGCACCCCGAACCGTCCACGCTCAAACAGCCGACCCCCGACGCGCCGCTCAAGCATCTGAATCCGCTTGGTCACCGCCGACTGCGTCAGCTGCAACGCATCGGCCGCACCGTGAACACTCCCCGCCTCGACGGCCGCGACGAACGCCGCCAGCTGCCCACCGTCCAACGGGTTGGCGACCGGCGCCAAGCCGACCATTCCCTCAAGCTAGCATTCCGGACGGGCCGCGAGGTTCCGCGGCGGCGCATGCCCGAGGCAAGGGCCCGCCGACGGTTCTGGGTCCACCGTACGCCCCTACCCCTGCCGTTCGTCGACGCGTTGCAGCGTTTCCACGCGCCGCAGCCACCGGGCCTGCGCGGCGACCGTGGCCTGCGCCTCGGGACGCTCGAGGAACAGCGGGTAGGTGTGGCGGCCTCCGGGCTGCTCGACGTAGGTGACGTCGACGCCGGCGGCGGCGAGCTTGTCGCGCAGCCGACGCACGTCAGGCAGGAACAGGTCGTGGGTGCCGACGTCGAGGTGCGCGGCCGGCGCGAAGCCGGCGAACGACGCATGGATCGGCGACAGCCGCGGGTCGTCGAGCGGCGTGCCCGCCGCGTAGAGGCGCGCCGCCCAGCCCAGCCACGAGCGGCGCAGGAAGCCGTCGGCCTTCTCGGATGCGGCGAGCTCGGGTGCCGCCAGCACGAGGTCGACCCATGGCGCGGTGAGCAGCAGGCCGGACGGGCCGTCGGCGCCGCGGTCCAGCAGCGCGCGGTGCGTCGCGAGCGCGAGCCCGCCGCCCGCGCTGCCCCCG
>JAOPZJ010000029.1 GCA_025964155.1 Solirubrobacterales bacterium | reverse complement strand
GTCGCAGGCTGGCGCTGTTGGGAGCACAGCACTCGGAGCACAACCCAACCCACCTACACCCGCGCCCGCGCCGCCTCGCGGTAGACCGCCCACGTCGCGCGGGCGGCGTCCTCCCAGGTGAAGTCCGGCGGCGGCGGGGCCGGGCGCGTCGCCGCGACCCCGGCGGACAGCAGGCCCGCCAGGTCGCGGCAGTCCACGAACGTCGCGCGGTCGCCCAGGACCTCGCGCAGCGCGGGCACGTCGCAGGCGACGACGGGCGTGCCGCAGGCCAGCGCCTCGACGGTCGGCAGGCCGAAGCCCTCGTCGTCGGAGGGGAAGACGAGCGCCCGTGCGCCGGTGTACAGCGCTGCGAGCTCGTCGTCGGTGACGTGCCCGGTGACGGTGATGCCGTCCCGCTCGCCCAGCTCCTGCGACCACGGCTGCGTCCGCCCGACGAGCACGAGCGGCAGGTCGCGCGGCGCGTCGGCCAGGGCGGCCACGCGCTTGCGCGGGTCCGGGTGCTCCAGCCCGCCGACCCACAGCAGGTAGTCCTGCGCGGGCAGGTGGTATCGCTGGCGCACGGCGGCGACCTCCGCCGCCGGCCGTGCATGCATCGCGGCCACCGGCGCCTCGGAGATGACGATGACGCGGTCCTCGGGGATGCCGAGGTGCTCGACGGCGTCCTCGGCAACCGCCCACGTGGGCACGATGACGCGCTGCGCGCGCCCGACCGCGGCGTAGCGCAGGCGGAAGCGCACGCCCGTGCGCAGGTACTCCGCCCGGCGCTTGAGCGGGACCAGGTCATGGAGCGTCACGACCTGCGGGACGGCCGAGCGCAGCGCCGCCCCGTCGATCCACGGCGAGTGGTAGAGGTCGACGTTGCGCGGACGGTGGCCCTCGACGATCTCGTCCCCGTCCCCTGCGGTCGCGCGCAGCGCGGTCAAGAGGCTGCGGACGTAGCGGCCGATGCCGCGCGCGTCGCCAGAGGCGCGGGTGTCGAAGCCGACGCGCAGCCCGTCCGGATTCGCGGCGCGGCTGTCGCGCCGCTCGCGACGCCGGCGCGCCCGGTCGTCCCGTAGCTTGTGCTCCTGCGTGATGGGATCGCCCGCGCCCGCAGCCGCGGCCGCGCCACCGTTGTCGGGCTCGCGAGTGGTCATGGCGTGATCAGCGCCTCCACGCGGTCGGCGTACGCGTCGGCCCCGAACCGCTGGGCCGAGGCGCGCGCGGCGGTCCCCATCGCGATGCGGTCCGACAGCACGCGCAGCACGGCGTCGGCGAGCGCCGGGGGATCGCCGGGGGCGACGAGGACGCCGTTGACGCCGTCGTCCACGACCTCCGCCAGCCCGCCGACCCGGGTCGCGACGACCGGCGTCCCCACGGCCATGGCCTCGCTCAGCACGGTGCCGAACGGCTCCTGGTGGGACGGCGCGACGAGGACGTCGAGGTGCCGCATGATGCCCGGCGCGTTGGCGACCCAGGGCAGGTGCTCGACGTCGGTGCTGCCACGTACCTCCGCGAGGTACCGGGGGTTGGTGGCGTACGGGTCGTCGCCGATGACGATGATTCGCGCGCCCGGCAGCGCCTTGCGCAACACCGGCGCGGCGTGCACCAGATCGATGACGCCCTTGCGCGGCTCGATGCGGCCGACGAAGCCGATGATCGGCCCGGCCGGCGTCGCCGCGCCGGACCCGGTCGGATGCACGGCCCAGGGGACATCCGCCGCGGGCGGGTCCAGTTCGACGGGGCAGTGGACGACGCGGGCGTCCAGACCGGTGAGGCGCTCGGCCACCGCCGCGGAGTCGGCGAGGACGACGTTCGCGTGGTGCCAGTGCCGGGGTACGCGGTCGACGATGTCGTGCACGTGCAGGACCGTGAAGGCGTGGCGCAGCGCCGGCAGCAGCCGCCCGCAGACGGTGGAGTTGAGGTACACGACGTCGGCGTCGCGGGCCAGGAGCAGCGCCCGCGGCCATGACGCCACGGCGCGCGCACCCTCGCCGGCCCCGAGGCCACCGACGTCGAGCTTGAGGTGCCGGAAGCCGGCGGTGAAGAGCGGCTCGTCCTCCCCGGGCGTCGTCATCGTGATGTCCCAGCCGCGGTCGCGCAGGCGCAGCGCGAGCCGCAGGAAGCCGACCTCCGCGCCACCGGGATGGTCGACCGGATGGACGGCGAGCAGACGCATCAGGAGCGCTCCCCGGCGGTCGGCGACGCCGTCGGCGACGCGGGCGCCGGCAGCCCGCGGGCACCCGCGAAGAACGCGCGCACCTCATCCTCGGACCACGCCGGGTCGTTCCTCACGGAATGGATGATGGCGAACCCGCGGTCGCGGAGTGCGAGAGGGGCGTCCGGCAGCCCGCGGTGCGTGATGCCGAAGACGCCGTGGAGGTCGCGCAGCGCGAGGCCGCAGGCGCGCGACATCGCCCCGAGGACCATGTCGTCGCCGAGGCGCGCGCGCAGCCAGCGACGTGGGTCGTCGAGCCAGCCGCGCGCGTGCAGGGCGGCGATCAACGGTGCGCTGATCGCGCAGCCGGCGGCGATGCAGTGCTCGCCGGGACGGTAGCCCGCGGCCGTCGCCGCGCGCAAGACCGCCCGGACGTGCCGGTCGGCGGGCCGCACCCACCAGGGCCGTCGCGGCGGGTGG
>JAOPZJ010000087.1 GCA_025964155.1 Solirubrobacterales bacterium | reverse complement strand
GCGGCGGCGGCGGGTTCTGCGGAGGTTGAGCGCCTTGCGAGCCCGGCGCACTCGGCGAGGCGCCCCCTGGCGCCCCTCCCCCGCCGCCTTCGCCCCCTTGGCCTTGGTCGCCCTGGCCGTCGGTGCCTGGCGAGCCGGGGCCGCCGAGGGCCGGAGCTCCCGGCTGATCGGCCTGGTCACCACCGCCCTGCCCGTTGCCGTCGCCGCCGCTCACCGGGCCGTCATGCCCGTCGCCGCCGCTCGCGGCGCCGTCATGGCCGTCGCCGTGGTCGCGCGGCGCCGCCGCGTCCCAACCCTCAGCACCCGACAGGGTTTGGCCGCCGGCTCGCATGGACGCTCGAGGCGTCGCCTCGGGCCTCGCGCCGCCCGCCGCGTCAGCCGAGACGCCGACGACCAGCGCGACGGCGACAGCGATGAGGACGGCGCCGGCGATGAGGACGCGGCGCGAACGCCGATCGAGAAGGTGAGCCAATAGTGGGGGCATGGGTCCCGGCACGATCGGCCACGGCGCTTGTCCTGCCAGCCGTCCGCAAGGACAGCGGGCGCCGGGCGGGAGGATCGCGCGCCGCAACGAGAAGCCCGGATCAGCAGGTGTCCTAGACGTGACGCGCGGCGTGGGGCCAGCCGACGCGCGGCCGGCGGACGACGTCGGCCTCGTAGTCGTCCGACGCGGCCCGCGGGGCACTGACCAACCCCGTCGTGTACGCGTAGACGACGAGCTGCGCCCGGTCCCGCGCACCGAGCTTGCGCCGGGCGCGGCTGACGTGGGTCTTGGCGGTCGCCGGCGTGACCACCAGGCGCTCCGCGATCTCGGTGTTGCTCAGCCCGGCGGCGACGAGCGCCATGACCTCGCGCTCGCGCGGCGTGAGCTCGGACAGCTCGGGGGGACCCTGCTCGCGGCAGGCAGTGTGCGACAGGAGCCAGGAGATCAGCCGGGGGGTCAGGTCCGGACCGAGCGTGGCCCCACCGCCCGCGACCACCCGTACGGCGCGCAGGAGCTCCGGCGCCTCGCTCTCCTTGGCCAGAACACCGCCGGCACCCGCCTCGAGTGCTGCGAGCATGACCCCGTCGTCCGCCCCGTCGACGAGCAGCACGACACCGACGCCCCCTGACGGCGACTCGGCCCGGATCCGCCGGGTCACCTCGAACCCGTCGAGGCCGGGAAGCCCGGCGTCGATGACCACCACGTCGGGGTGCTCGCTGCGTACGAGCGCCATGAGCTCATCTCCGCTCGCGGCCTCGCCCATGACCGTGATGTCGAGCTGATCTTCGAACAGCCGCCGGAGGCCGGCACGTACGAGCCGCTGTCCGTCGGCGATGACCGCGCAGATGTCGCCTGCCCGGCCGGCTGGGCGCTCGTCGCCGGCCACCGGCACGGTGCGCTCCACCGGCAACGTGCTCACGCTAGACAGCTGCGGCGTCCGCGTCGCCGGCTCGGCCGACTGGGGCGACTGGGGCGTCGTGGGCGGCGACGCACCGGCGGAAGACGAGGACGTCATCATCGCTTCACCGTTGTACGCAGGTGGCGTTGCTGCGGCGTTGCAGGCCCTGGTCGTCCGAGCACGACGTCGCGGTAGATGCGCAGGAACGCCCTGGCGGCGTCCCGGTCGAATTGCGCGTGCCGATAGCGCAGCGTGACGCGCAGCCGGCCGTCGACGGTCAGCACGCCGATGGCCGCCCCCAGCGGCATCCGGCCCGGGGGCGAGAACCACATCTCGCGCACCGATCCCGCCTCGCCGAGCGACGGCAGGGTCTCGAGCACGCCGAGGTTCGAGAGCGACGCCGTGTCGACGACCACGTCGCCGCTGAGCGGGATGAGGTCCTGCAGCCGGCGCCGGGCCGCGACGCTCAGCATCGCCTGACCGGCGAGCAGGTCGATGACCGTTCCGCTCAGGTCATCTCGCTTGATGGTCCCCGTGTGCCGGCTGGTGGTCTCGATGGCCCGCGCAAGATCGGCTTGTTCGTTTGCCGCCAGCGACACGGTGACGTAGGAGGCAAAGTTCGCGACAACCTCGGTGCGCCACATCTGTGGCCGGAGGTTGACCGGCATCGAGATCGATACCCGCCCCGCGGCGCGACCGTGCTCCTGGTTCCAGCGGGTGATCGCCACCGCAAGTGCGGCGATGAGCACGTCGTTGACCGTTGCGTCCCGAGTCCGCCGGTCCGCGACCGCCGCGGTCTCAGAGGGCGACAACGACAGGAACTCGAACCCGTAGGCAGGGCGCGCGTCGCCTCCGTCCCGCGCGACGCGCGCGGCCGGGACCATCTGGCACAGCGCATGCCGCGCGAGCGCTTGAGCCCGCACGACGCGTTCGGCGGCCGATGCTGCGCCGGCAAGCTCGCGGACGTCGCGGACGGCGAGCGGATCGACGGCCGGCATCGGGTCGTCCTCACCGGCGTAGGCGCGCAGGATCGACCGCATGAGCCTGACCGCACCGATCCCGTCGGCCGCCGCGTGGTTGACGTTGAGCAGGAGAGCATCGCCGCCGGGCACATGGGCGAGCAGCACCGCGAACGGCGGGGCGACGTCCAGGGACGGGCTGAAGGCGAAGTGCCGCTCGCGGACCTGCGCCAACGCCTCGTCGTCCTCGCAGACCGCGAGGTGCAGCGGCACTTCGCAGAGCCGGTCCAGGATCTCCCAGCGGTGCTGCCGGTCGGTGCTGCGCCCCTCGGCCACCCGGGCTCGGCTCATCGGATGGCGCCCGACGGCGACGGCCAGCGCCGCGGCAAGTCGCTCGGGCTCCAGCCGGCCGGTCATCCTCGCTTCGAGGTGGACGACCCAGGGTTCCTGACGCCGATCGAGGTTGAAGTACAGCTCGTCCAGCAGGTTGAACGGCGTGCTGTGCATGGAGGGTCTCCGCAGTTGTGGGCGGGTCCATGCTCGTCTTCCGCATCGCTGTCGTCGTTGTCCCAAAGGCGCGTTCGCGCCTGCGCCACCGGGCGCGCCCGGGCCGCACCGGATCAGCATGCCGGTCTGAAGCCCGGATTGGCCGGACCGTCCACCGCCAGTGCGTCCTCCACCCATTGCAGGGCCACCGGGTCGTTGGGGACGTCGAGATGATCGGCAGTGTCGGCGGGACAGCGATCTTGGAGGGTCACGTCGGTTACGCGCGCGCGAGGTCCAGCGAGGAAGGCCGACTGGTACGGGATGACCACCGCGTCCCAGCGGGTCTGGATGACCGTGTAGTCGACGGGCGGCGGCGCCTCGTCCCCCGCGTTGAGCTGCTGGAGGAACACGGAGCCCCACGCCAGCTGCTGGCCACACGCCGTGCATCCCGCCAACAGGCCGCCCAGCGCGAGCGGGCTGGTCGTCCCGTGGTTGGACGGCGAGAGGCCGATCAGGTCGCTCACCTTAGCCGCGCCACCGAGCCGCTCGATGTAATAGCGCGGCATCATGCCTCCCTCCGAATGGCCGACGATGGCGACACGTCGGGCGCCCGTCAGGGCAAGGATGTGGTCCACGTCCCGGGCGAGCTGGTGAGCAGATCGCACGATGTCGAGGGTCCCCGCGCTGCCGTAGTCGATGGTGAACACGCAGTAGCCGCGTTGCGCCAAGGCAGGGCCGATCAGCCCCCATGACGTCAAGCCGAACGTGCCGTGGAGGAGCAGGACCGGGTCGGGGTGCTGCGCCGGGGGCTTGCAGCTCGTCGAATCCAGCACGGTGGGCGGCGCGGGCACCAGGGACGTCGCATGGTGCTGATGACGGGCCGCGAACGTCAACCCGGCGCCGGCGAAGACGACGGTGACGACGATCGCGAGGACCCCGAAGAAGACAAGCTCAGCGCGACGTATCACCGGTCACCCACGATGCTCAGCGTCGTACGCAGCTGGCCGAGCCGGGTGGCCGCCAGCGCGCGTCGCGGGTCGTCGAACGGCAGATCCGCCAGGAAGCTCTTCAGCGCCGCGCGGTCATCGCGACCCGAGCTCGTATCCAGCCAGGCCCACAGCGCCTCGCGATCCTCGCTCGTGATCGCCGCTCGACGCACCCACGTGTCGAGCTCCTCACGCAGCTCGACGACGCCGGGCGCCTCCGAGCGCGGCAGCAGCGGACCCGGGTATCCCTCGGCGGCCTGCCGCGCGTCGCCGCCCCGCAGCAGGGAGCGGACGGCCAGGAAGTCCGCATCGACCGACACCGTAAGCCGATCGTGGACGGCGGCCAGCCAGGGTCCGATCAGCTTGCGCAGCCGACAGAGCTCCGTACGTACCGTGGCCGGCCTGCCGCGCTCGCCGTACAGCGCGAGCGCCAGCTCCTCGGTGGTCATCCCGGTCCGGTGCGCGGCCAGCAGGACGACGATCTCGGTGTGACGCCGGGTCAGTGCGATGTCGCGCCGGCCGAGGCGCAGCAGGCCGCGATCGACGTCGAGGGTCTCCAGGACCGGCCGCCTGGGGGCACCGGCGGGACAGTGCTCCCGGAGCAGCGGCGCCGCGGCGGGCACTTGGGCCCGGACGACCGCGAGTCGTCTGCTCCACGCGTTGAGCTGGACGGCCAGGGACGACAGCTCTAGCTCGAGGCGAGCCGACCGTCCGCCGGCGGCACGTGTGACGTCGCGCAGCTCGACCCGCGCGCGGGCTTCGCGCGCGTCCAGGGTCTCTGCCATCGTGATCGTCCTGCTGGTCGAACTGGCCATGTGCACGCCGTTTGCCGCTGGGTTCGCCAACGCACCGCCGCAGGCAGCGCATCGGCCTTCGTCCCCTCGTTCGGGGGATCGGTCCGAGCACTGTCGTCGCCCTCGGCGCGACGGGCGACTGGCCTCCGGTCCCGCCCGACCCGTCCGCCGGTCCCGGTTGCGTGAACGGTCAGGGCCCGCCAGGCGGCGGCCGCGACCGATGGCCCGGGCAGCCCTGGCACGGCGGCCAGCACCAACGGCCCGGGCGGCGACGGACGCTGTGGCCAGCCATGAACGATGCCTTCGACAGTGCGTGCGAGATCCCGGTCGAGGGCGGAACGCTGACCGTTGCCAGGGCCGGGCCGCCGGTCGACCGCGCCGAGGGCGTGGTGCTCGCGGTACACGGCATCGCGGCATCGCACCTGGCGTGGGCCACGGTGGCGCGCGAGCTCTCGGCGACGACGTCGTCCTGCCTGCTGGCGCCCGACCTGCGCGGCAGGGGCCCGAGCGCGCGGCTGCCCGGCCCGTACGGGATCGCGGCGCACGTCGCCGATCTGCTGGCGGTGCTCGACTTCGTCGCGGCGGACTCGGTGGTCCTCGCCGGTCACTCCATGGGTGCGTACATCGCGGCGCGCCTCGCGGCCGAGCATCCCGAGCGCGTCTCGGGGCTCGTGCTGATCGACGGCGGCCTGCCGCTTCCCTACCCCTCCGGTGAGGACCCCGATGACGTGCTGCTCGCCGTCGTCGGTCCGTCCCTGGCCCGGCTCGGCGTGACGTTCGCCAGGGCAGAGGAGTACCTGCAGATGTGGCGGATGCATCCCGCGTTCGCGGGACCGTGGGACAAGGACGTCGAGGCATATCTCACCTATGACCTGGTCGGCATCGACGACCAGGACCGCCCCGACGCGGTCAAAAGCACGACCTCGGCGTCGGCCGTGCGTATCGACGGCCTGGAGCTGCTGGACAACGAGCCGACGTGGACCGCGTTGATGCAGGTGCAGGTCCCGGTGCACATCCTGCTGGCCGAGCGCGGCGTGCTCGACGACGACAACCCGCTGCTGCCGCCCAAGGTGGTGCAGGAGTTCCGGGCGGCCCGTCCGGACGCCCATGTCGAGAACGTCCCCGACACCAATCACTACAGCATTCTGCTCGGGCCCGGCCGCGGCGCGGCCAGCGTGACGAGCGCCCTCCGGTCCGCGCTCGGGAACGCCTGAGCGGCGCGATGTCTACCCCTCCCTCAAGTCTGCACCTCCCTCCCTGCCCTCCCTCCGGAACAAGGACGCTGACATGAGCGATCGCCCGATGATCTCCGCAGAAACCCTGGTGAAGTCCTTCGGCTCGACCGTCGCTCTGGCCGGCGTCGACATCACGGTCCAACGCGGCACCGTTCTGGGCTTGCTGGGCCGCAACGGCGCGGGCAAGACGACCTTGGTGCGTATCCTGGCCACGTTGCTTGCCCCCGACGTCGGGAGCGCTCGGATCGACGGCGCCGATGTCGTGCGCAACGCTCACGCGGTCCGCGCACGCATCGGGCTTGCGGGTCAGTTCGCCGCGGTCGACGAGACCCTCACCGGCCGGGAGAACCTCGAGCTCGTCGGGCGTCTCTACGGACTGCGCCGGCACGAGGCGCGGGCGCGGGCGCGGGAGGTCCTCGAGCGCCTGACCCTCACCGCCGCGGCCGATCGCATGGTGATCACCTACTCGGGCGGCATGCGGCGCCGGCTCGACCTCGGCGCGAGCCTCGTCGGCCGACCGCTGGTCCTGATCATGGATGAGCCGACGACGGGGCTGGACCCGGGGACGCGAATCGAGTTGTGGAAGTTCATCGAGGAGCTGGTGCGTGAAGGCACGACGCTTCTGCTGACCACGCAATACCTCGAGGAGGCAGACCGGCTCGCCGACCGCATCGCCGTCATCGACCGAGGCCGCATGGTCGCCGAAGGCTCGCCGGACGAGCTCAAGCAGCGCCTCGGCGGTGATGTGCTCGAGGTCCGTTCCGCGGAGTTCGGCGACTTGGACCGGCTCGTGTCCCTCCTGGCGGGACTCGGCTCGGGGCGGCCCGTGGCCGACGTGCGCGGCCAACGCGTGACGCTCCCGACCACCGACCGGGTCGCAACGCTGCTGGCCGCGGCACGCCGCATCGACGAGGCGGGCATCCAGGTCGACGACATCAGCCTGCGCCGCCCGTCGCTGGACGACGTCTTCCTCGCCCTCACGACCCGCCCCGAACCGGCCGGGGCGGCCAGGCTGGCGTCGGTGCCGGCCGAACCCGCGCCGCCTCGGCACGTGTCGGCATGAACGCCACGCCGCTCGACGCGGCGCCCGTCGTGGTGACGCCGCCACCCGTCCCTTGCGGGGTCGTCAGAGCCCGGGCTGAGCGCCTGTGTGGCGCTCCAGGAACGCCGCGATGTAGGGGTCGGCGCGCGGCTCGTCGGTCATGAAGAGGTGGCCGGCGCCCGGCCAGATCTTCAGCTCTGCCCCTGGGATGGCGTTGGCCAGCAGCCGCCCGTTGGAGGGCGGGATGACGACATCGTCCTCGCCGTGGACGACCAGGGTCGGGGCCACGATCGCGTGCAACCTCCCCACGGTGTTGTGGCTCGCGGCAGCGGCCACCTGTTGGACGTACACCAGGGCGTCGGTCGTATCGGGCACCCGCCGCGCGATGTCCTGGGCGATGCGCTCGCCGTGGTGGCGACGCGTCTGGACGCCGTAGTTGTAGGGAACGGCAGCCCACTCGGCCTCCTCGGGGCCCATCGCGCCGGCACGGACGAAGAACCCGAGCGGCTCCGGACGGGCCAGGATCGTGCCTGGGCCACCGGCGGTCGTCGCGCCGAGCACCAGCGCCTGCACGCGTTCGGGGTACCGCAGGGCAACCTCCTGGGCGACCATGCCGCCAAGGGAGATGCCGTACACGTGAGCGCGCTGCGCCCCGGCCGCGTCCATCAACGCAACGGCGTCGTCGGCCAGCTGCGCCACGGTGAAGGGCCACGGAGAGTGTGCGCTGCGACCCACGCCGCGGTGGTCGAACGTCAAGACGCGAAACGACTCGGCGAGGACCGGCACCGTTCGCCACCACCCCGCGAGCGTCATGGCCTGCCCGCTGATGAGCAGGGCGGGTGGACCGGCGCCCGTGGTCTCGTAGTAGAGCTCGAACGCTCCGCGAGAGGCGAATGGCACCGTCGAGCCCTCTCTTTCCTGGATGACATGTGGCCGTTGCGCCAGCGTAGACTGACCACTGGGCCCGTCTGGTGTCCTGCCGTACCTCACAGGTGCAGCCGCCTCGCCCATCTGCGCCAGACCGTGCAGGCATAGAGTGACCTCCGGGCCGACGACGAACGCCCCGCGGTGCGCCAGCATCGGGGCATGGCTGATCCGGCTTCCGAACCGACCCACGCGACCGTTCCGGGCCGGCCTGCGGCGGCCACCCGCGTCTTCGCCGTCCCGCACGGGCCCCCGGCCCAGCACGACGCACCCGCGCTCGGGGCGATCGCCGATCTCGTGGCGGCGGCAGGAGACGAGGTGGCCGAGAGGGCGCGAGACGCGCTGACCCCGGTGCTCGACCATGTCGCGCTCGTGCTCATCACGCCCGGCTCTCCCGGCTTCCCGGTGCAGATCGCCGCGTCGCGCGGGTTGCGCGAGCGGCTGGCGGGCGTCGCGTGGGACACCATGGCCGGGCGACCGCCCGTGGACATGCCGGAAGACGGCGCGGTCCGGCTGAGGCTGCCCGACGTGATCGGAGGGCTGCGCGTCGTCGGTTGGATGGCCCGCTCGGCCGGTTCGACGGTGGTTCTCGTGCTCGGCGCGCAGGGCCCGTTCGTGGTGCAGCCGGCGCAGGAGCGAGCCGCCGTCGAAGTCGCCATGCTCGCAGCCGCCCGCCAGCGCGAGGCCAGCGTGGACCCGTCGCCCGGCACGCTGGTGTTCTCGCACGCCATCAGCCAGGAACGCGAGCGGGTTCGCTGGGAGATGCAGACCCGCCACACGGCAACCCTGGCAGCGCTGCTGCAAGTGCTGCGCGGGGCCATCGGTCCGACGGACGCCGCTGTGGGCGGCCGCCGAGGCGTCGAGCCCGCGGTCGCCGAGGCCATCGACCTCGCGTCACGGGCCCTGCTGGACCTGAAGTCCGCCACCCAACCCGACGACGCGTCGCTCTACGTGCCACTGGACTCGGAGTTCGCCAAGGTCGAGGCTCAGATCCGCAGCATCGCCCGGCCGTCCGGTGTGGCGCTCGTCTTCGGGCTGCGCTGTCCCGACGACGGACGCCTGCCATGGACGATCGCCCACGCGGCGCATGCGGCAACGCTGGTGGCCACGCTGCAGGCCACGCACCAGCCCGCCGCCGACAAGCTGCGCGTCCAATGGGAGCTGTCCGAAGACGCCCTCACGATCACCGTCTCCGACAACGGTGCCGGTGATCTCGATCCCGGCGCGAGCGCCCTCCCGGAGCTGGCGCTCATGCGACGGCGGGTCGCCGCACTGCGCGGCACCGTCAAGCTCGACGTCGTGCCCGAGTGGGGCACGACGCTGACCTGCCGCCTGCCGCTGCACGACCTCGCCCCCGCACCGGAGTCGCCGGCGATCCAGCGGATCACGGAGCTACGTCCGCGCGAGCGCGAGGTCCTCGAGCTCATGGTCACCGGCCTGCGCAACCAGGACATCGCCGACCGGCTCTTCATCACCGTACGAACCGTCAAGTTCCACGTGTCAAACGTCCTGCACAAGCTCGAGGTGCGTTCCCGCACCGAAGCGATCGCCCTTGCACACTCGGCCGGCATGTCGACGCTCGCGGCCGCGCAGGGCGAGGCGCCTGACAGCGCCCGAGCCACTCCTACACAGAAGAGAAAGGACCACCGTCCATGAAGATCGTCGTCACCGGTGCCTCCGGCCAGCTCGGGCATATCGTCGCCTCGCAGCTGCTCGAGCGCACAGCTCCGGATCAGGTGATCCTCGTCACCCGCCGCCCGCACGCCCTGGCCGCCATGGCCGAGCGTGGCGCCGACGTCCGGTTCGGGGACTTCGACCGGCCGGAGTCGCTGCCCGAGGCGTTCGCGGGCGCCGACCGGATGTTCCTCATCAGCACGAACAACATCGGCGAACGCGTCCCTCAGCATCGTGCGGCCATCGACGCCGCCGCCGCGGCCGGCGTCCGCCACGTGATCTACACCTCCCTTACCAATCCGGTCCCCGGCCACCCGAGCGGCGCCGTCGTCGACGAGCATCGGGAGACCGAAGAGCTGTTGACGTCCAGCGGGATGGACTGGACGATCCTGCGCTACGGCGCCTATGCCGACCTGCAGGTTCCGCTGGGCGCTATGGCGGTCAGCTACGGCAAGCTCGTGACGAACGCCGGCGACGGGCGGATCGCGCCGATCTCGCGCCAGGACTGCGCCGCCGCCGCGGTCGCGGTGGTCACCTCGGAGGGTCATGAGGGAGTGATCTACGACGTGACGGGGCCCGAGGCGCTCTCGCAATCCGACATCGCGGCGCTGATCAGCGAGATCAGCGGGCGTCCGGTCGAGGTCATCGCGATCGGGGACCGGAAGCTCACGTGGGGGCTGACCCGGCTGGGCACACCCAAGCCGCTGGCCCGCGCGATCGTCAGCCTCGGCGTCGCGACACGGGAGCACTACTTCGACGTGGTCGATTCGGCCTTCGAAGGCCTGACCGGGCGGCGCGCGCACTCGCTGCGCGACGTGCTCATGGCCCATCGGGGCGAGCTCGTCCCCGCGGACTGAGAGAGTTCAAAAACCTCGGCCGCGCGGCTCGCGCAGCCCCGATGACCGGTGGCTGCTGGCATGGAGGACAGGTACGGCGCGCCGTGCAACGTCGCAAGGTGTCCCCTGTACTTCGGGCCCCTTCGCGGTGCCCGGTCTCTTCTCTCCTCGGGCCGCGGTCGGTCGATCGAAAGGTTTTCCATGCTCCGAAAGTTCGTCGTCCATCTCAAAAACAATCTCGTGGGCTACGTGGCGCTGTTCGCGGCCCTGGGAGGCACGTCGTACGCGGCCGTGCGCCTCACGCCCGGCAGCGTGAACGCCCGCGCATTGGGGTCCGGCGTGGTGACCCACGCCAAGCTCGCCCGCAACAGCGTCAACGGGAGGAACGTCATCGACGGCACGCTCACCTCCTCCGACTTCGCAGCGGGAGCGCTCAAGGCGCCCGCCGCGCCCGTGGCTCCCTCCGGAGCGTCCGGAGCGCCGGGCCCCGCCGGCGCCAACGGCAACGCGGCGATCGTCACTCGAGGCCGGGGGACGGGCACGGTCGGCGCGCCGCACGGAGCCACGACGGACGTTCCCATCGGCAGCGGGGCGTGGACGCAGGCGCCCGGCGAGGTCGACCTTGTCGTGGGCAGCGTGACGATGACCACGCCGTCGACGTGCACCGGGTCCTTCGGCAACTCGCTCCTGGTCAAGGTCGACGGCACCCCGGCCACATTCGCCGTGGCGCCGACGTCTCCGGCATCGACCACGATCACGGTGCCGGTCGTCGTCACGTCCGTGATGGAGGCCGCGAGCTCGACCACCCACCATGTCACCGCGGCCCTCGCCAACTCGTGCACCAAGGCCGGCGAGGACTACTCGGTCAGCGACGTCAAGGTTGACGTCGTGAAGTTCAGCTGACCGGCTCCCGAGGTCAGGCGAGATCGGCTCGAAGACCAGGTGCGCAGGCGGCCTCGTGGCCACACCATCAGGTCATGTCCCCTGCACAGAGCCCAGGAATCGTCGCCGCCGGCCGCCGGCCGGCGGCGGTCGATCTCACAGCAACCCGCCACCGGTTCCTCGTCGCGCGCGCGCAGTGTGCCTCGCACGCCTCGACCGAGGACATCCGCTCGATGGGCCTCATACACCCGTGGCAGAGCGAGCGGTAGGGCACGCGGTGTCCGGCCGCTGAAGCTCCCGTCGGGGGCGACGCGACGACAATCGACACACCGGCGTCTCGACGGGATCGGCGCTCAGGCGGCGGACCGCAGCTCTGTGAGGCGCTCGAAATCACGCGCGGCCGCCTCCTCGCGGTCCAGCGCGGCGCGATACGCGCAGTTCGCGGCCGCGCGGTCGCACACGTCGGCCGCCAGCCACGCTTCGAGCGCCTGGTGGCACGCGATCTGGGCCGCGCGCCACGACATGTAGGCCTCGTCGGCCAAGCGGATGCCGATAGGCCCGAATGCTCGCACCGCGCGGCCGCCCATCGTCATCGCGCTCTCGTACGAGTCAGCCCTGTCACAACCGAGATCAGCATGGTGTAGTGGTACACCCGGCCCCGTTACAACGGCGTTGCCATCGCACCGGCGGCGGCGGACACCGGCGGCCATCGAGCTCGGCGCCACGCGGTGTCGCAAGGGTCAGTCAGAATCGGCTCTGGGGCCAGCTTCCGGCCCGGCGGCGACCACGCACGATGTGGGTCCTGAAGTTGAATCCACATGCCCTGGGGTGCGCGGCGGACCACGCTGCGCGGAGGGCAATCGTCCGGCGGCACCCCAACCGCACGGTACAGGAGGTTTGACACACCCATGTTCATCCGATCACGCCTTTGGGCGTCAGCGGCGGCCGTGATGGCGCTCTCGGTTCCGGTCGCGGCGGCGAGCCCCGCGGCAGCCGCCGTCGGCCCGCTGAACGCGACGTCCGGCTCGTCCCACGTGTGCCTTTCTGGGGTCACCGACCCGGGGCCGCTCGGCCCGAGTGGCCCGTATGGATCCCAAGGCCCGTACGGGCCCAACGGTCCGCTTCACGGGGCCACCAACCCGCTCGCGAGCGACGTCAACTGCGGCGGAGCGCTCGCCTTCATGCTCAACGGCGGGACCATCGACTCATTCGTCCAGGCCAACCTCGCGTCTGTGGGCCAGTGACGGTCAGCCGCGTTCGCCCGGACTGACCCTCCCGGGCGAAAGCGACGGACGCCGGCGCGCGGCGGGCTGATTCCCGGCGCGCGTCCGGCGCTCCCCCTGCGCTGCGCAGGGGCCGAGCAGCCAGGTCGTGAGGGCGACCCGGCTGCTCGGCGGCTGCGCAGCGCCGTAGCACTCGGTCGGCGGGCGGGAACGGCGCGCCCGCGTCGCTGACGCGAGCAGGCTGCGCGGGATGCGAGGCACTTGAACGGCTTGACGGCGAGGGTGCCGGCCGGACGGTGCGTGGGCGGCGGACGGTCGTGGCTGGCGCGTTGCCGCTCGCAACCGGCGGTGAGCGGAGGACGGGCAGTCACGGAGACCTCCCATGCTTCACTCACGCCGAACTGGCGTGTTGGCGCTCTCGCCAGCGGCGCCCAAGCGCGTTTTCCGATCGAGCGTCACGTTTCCGCTGCCAGGTGGCCGATCTGTGACGCTCGATCGGCACAGGCGGAGCGGTGGCGCTCTTCCCCCGCCCAGGCGGTCACCCGCGCCACACGGCACCGCGAGTTTCGCACCCCCCGTCAATGCGGCTGTTTCAAGCCCCCCATCCCGCCAAGCTCAATCGCGCCAGCGCCACAGTGCCCAGCTGCCCAGCCCCAGCCGTCCGATCGGAGCCACGTCGTGACGGCGCCCCGGCTGCTCGGCTCGCCGTGGCGGAGCAGGCAGTCGACGGCATTCAGTCAGGCCAGCGGCAGCGGCACGCCCGCGTCGGACTCGGGGCGTGGCCCCAGAATGCGGCGGTCGGCCTCGTCGATCCGCACGTCGTTGATGCTCGCCTCGCGGCGACGCATGTACCCCTCCTCGTCGAACTCCCACTGCTCGTTGCCGTAGCTGCGCCACCACTGCCCGGACGCGTCACGGCTCTCGTACTGAAAGCGCACCGAGATCCGATTGCCGGTGAACGCCCACAGATCCTTCCGCAACGCATAGTCGAGCTCGCGCTCCCATTTGCGGCGAAGGAACTCGACGATCGCCGGACGCCCGGACACCAGCTCGTCGCGGTTGCGCCATTGCGAGTCCTCGGTGTAGGCGGCCGCCACCCGCTCCGGGTCGCGCGTGTTCCAAGCGTCCTCTGCAGCCTGGACTTTGCGGCGGGCCGTCTCCTCCGTAAACGGCGGGACAGGAGCCCGCACGGCATCACCTCGAAAGCTCGCTCCTGCGCGCACGTGCGCGTACCACCGGAGCTATAGCAGCCCTGTGATCTCAGAGGTCACCAAACCACGGTTCACTGCCTGGAAGAGCGCCAACGCGCCACTTTGGGCGTGAGTGAAGTCTCGGGGGTCTCCGTGCCCCGCCTGTGCTCCACTCACCGCCGTCGCGAGCGACAACGCGAGCACGTCGCCGATCACGTGGGCGCGCTTCGTCGGCGGTCGGCGTCGGCTCGGCGGACGCAGGCCGCTACGTCACCGGAGCAGGCGCCTCCCGCGCCGCTTCGGCCGCCGCCGCCGCGTCGCGTGCGCGGAACCACTCGTCGCCCTCGATCGAGAAGTCGGGCACGATGCGGTCCAGCCAGTGCGGGAACCACCAGTTCGCCCGGCCCGCGAGCACCATCACGGCGGGCACGAGCAGGCAGCGGACGAGCGTGGCGTCGACCGCGACGGCGACACCCATGCCGACACCGAACTGCTTCACGGTCGGGTCACCGTTGATGACGAATGCGAAGAACACGCTGACCATGATCAAGGCGGCGGAGGTGATGACCCGCCCGGTCGTCGCGACGCCCGCGATGACCGCTTCCCGGTTGTCGCCGGTACGCTGCCACGCCTCCCGGATGTGGGTCATGAGGAACACCTCGTAGTCCATCGACAAGCCGAAGAGGATCGCGAACATCATCAGCGGGACGAAGGACACGATGGGCACCTCGCCGTCGAGTCCGACGAGGCTCGCGCCCCAGCCCTTCTCGAAGACGGCGCTGACCACGCCGAAGGCGGCTCCGATCGACACGAGGTTCATCAGCCCGGCCGTCAAGGGGATCACCACGGAGCGGAAGGCGAGCATCAGCAACAGGAAGCTCAGCGCGACCACGACGGCGATGGTGAGGACGAGACGGCTGCTGATCTCCGCCGCGAGGTCGACGTATCCGGCCGTGGTCCCGCCGACGTCGGCGCTCATGTCCTTGCCGCTGGTGGCCTTCGGGATCGTGTCGTCGCGCAGCCGGTGCACCAGCTCCGCGGTCGCTCGATCTGACGGCGCCGTGGTCGGGGTGGCGTTGAGCACCGCCGCCGTGGCGTCGGAGTTCACCAGCGGCTCGGAGACCTTCTTGACCCCCGACGTCTTCGCGATGTCGGACTTGAGGTCCTGCAGCCGCGGATCGGTGGCGGGCTGCTGCTTCGCCTGGTCGGCCTTGGCCGGCTTCTTGGACAGGTCGACGCTGATCAGCAGCGGCCCGTTCGCGCCCGCGCCGAAACCCTTCGTCAGGCCGTCGAAGGCTTGCCGTGCGTCGGTGCTCTTGGGGAGCGCGCCGTTGTCCTGCTGACCGAGGTAGAGGTCGAGCGCGGGCAGCGCCAGCGCGACCAGCACCACAACGGCGACGAGCGCGCTCGGCAACGGATGCCGCGCGACGATCTTCCCCCAGCGAAGCCAGCCGTGGGGCCGGCCATCAGCCTTGCCACGGGGCAGCGGAAGGCGGAGCGCGTCGATCCGGTCGCCGACCACAGCCAGGCTCGCGGGCAGCAGCGTGACGGCGGCGAGGACCGCCACCGCGACGACCAGCGCGGCCGTGTACCCCAGCGTCGTGACCAGCGGAATGTCGACGACCGCGAGCGAGAGCAGCGCGACCATCACCGTGCAGCCCGCGAACACCACCGCGCCGCCCGACGTCGCGCTCGCGCGCGCGATCGACTCGCGCGTCTGCATCCCGTCGCGCCGCTGCTCGAGGTGCCGGGTGACGATGAACAGCGCATAGTCGATGCCCACCCCGAGGCCGATCATCGTCGCCAGGGTCGGCGCGACCGTCGGGACCTCCGCCACGTGACTGAGCAGCGTGATGATCGAGAGCCCGCTCACCAGCCCGATGATCGCGGTGAAGATCGGCAGCCCCATCGCCACGACCGTGCCGAAGGTGATCAGCAGCACGATCACCGCCATCCCGAGGCCGATCACCTCGCTGAGGTGCGTCTCGGGCTTGGAGACCTTCTGACCGAGGTAGCCTCCGACGCCGACGTCCAGTCCGGCGTGGCGCGCCGGATCAGCGAGCGCGACGATCCGCTCGGCGTCGTCGGTCGAGAGGTCGCTGGGACTCAGGCGCAGGTTCAGCGCGATGTACCCGATCGAGGCGTCCTTCGACAGCAGCGCCGACCCATCGCTCGACAGCGGGCTGGTCGCGCTGCGCACGGCCGGGTCGTTCTTGAGCGCAGAGACCGTGTCGTCGATCGGCTGCTTGTACTTCGACGCACTGAGCTTTGCGCCCGTGGGCGCCCGCAGCACAACCGGGTTGGTGCCGCTCGCCTGCGACGGGAACCGCTGCTCCAGCAGCGCCGTCGCGGCCTGGCTGTCGCTGCCGGGCAGGGTGAGGTTGTCGTTGACGTCCGGGCCCACGCTGCGCGCCCACAGCGCGAGCACCGCGAAGATCAGCAGCCAGGCACCAAGGACCATCCGATGCCGCCGCACGCAGAACTGGCCGAGGTGAAACAACGCACCGGTCAACGTCCGCTCCTCGCGTCCGTGGAAGTCGTGCTCCGTCATCACGGTAACCGACGCCCCTCGGCTGACCAGGGGAAATTCGCGGGTCCTTGCGGGACGGGGATGACCGCCAGCCACCCCCGCGCGTCGGTGCGCGAGGAGTAGCCTGGGAGCATGAGCTACGCGCTTGGTGCCGAGTACCGGAACCTGCTCGTTGCGGCGGATGGGCCCGCGGCGCGGATCACGCTGAACCGCCCGGAGAGGCGCAACGCGCTGTCACTGGAGCTGCTGGGCGAGCTGACGGCGGCGCTGCGTGAAGCCTCCGGGCGAGCCGCTACGCGCGTGATCGTGCTCGAGGGGGCCGGGGCGGTCTTCTCGGCCGGGCACGACCTGTCGGAGATGATCGGCCGCGAGGAGGCGTTCTACCGCGAGCTCTTCGGCGTGTGCACGGTGATGATGGAGACCATCCACGAGGTGCCCCAGCCGGTGATCGCGAAGGTGCACGGGGTCGCGACCGCCGCCGGCTGCCAGCTGGTGGCCGCGTGCGACCTGGCGGTCGCGGCAGAAGGCACGCGCTTCGCCACGCCCGGCGTCAACATCGGCCTGTTCTGCTCGACGCCGATGGTGCCCGTGTCCCGGGCCGTCGGGCGCAAGCGGGCGATGCAGCTGCTGCTGACGGGTGAGCCGATCGACGCGGGGACGGCGCTCGACTGGGGTCTGATCAACCGCGCGGTGCCGGCGGAGGAGCTCGAAGGCGCCGTGCTCGAGCTCGTCGAGGCGATCGCGCGCTCGAGCTCCTCTACCGTCGCCACCGGCAAGCAAGCGTTCTACGCCCAGGTCGATCGGCCCGAGCACGACGCCTACGAGCACTGCCAGGTCGTGATGGCTGAGAATGCCCGCGCCGGCGACGCCCAGGAGGGCATGACCGCGTTCCTGCAGAAGCGTGCGCCGACGTGGCGCGGCGGGTAGCGCGCAGGCTCACCGCCGCCGGCCGTAGCCCCCCAGCCCGGCGTCCAGCTGGTCGTACGCCCTCTCGGCCTGCTTGCGCAGGTCGGCGGCGACCGTCAGCTGGTCCTCCCCGGCCATGAGGCGGGTGAACGCCGCGCGGTAGACGAGCCGGTGCGTCGAGGTCAGCGTGCGAGCGACCACCAGCGGCACCAGGTCGTCCTCCGCGACGCCGGCCTCGTGCGCGATGGCGGGCACGAGGGCGTCGGCATCGTACGTACTGTGACCCGAGACTTATAGTGGCTGCACGGTCACGGTCTCCGCCGTGCCCCCTTCCCCCTCTTCTCCCGCCATCGAGGTCTGCGGACGGAGCCTCCCCGTCAGGCACGGCGGTCACGGCATCCCCGGCCGGGGATCGCGGCGCGAGCCGGATGTCGTCAAGACGTGCATGACCATCTGGGTCCGAGGACCGATCCCCGAATCGTCGTCCATCGCCTACGGGGCGGCATCATCCCAACGGGATGAGCTGGTCGTTCAGAGGAAAGGAGGAGCTCAGTCCCCGGCAGCGGCGCTGGGGGACAGCAGGTCGCCCCGCGCGACAGCGACAATTGTGCGCGCGGCGATCGCCGCGACGAGGCACGTGGTCGCGACGATCAGGATCCAGGCGTAGACCCGTTGGCCGACCGGTTGCTCGATGGCAAGCCAACGAAGCCAGAAGGTTGCCATCGCCGCACAGGGAAACGTGAATGCCCAGAAGCTGGGCGTATAGCGCAACGCTCGATAGAGCGGCAGCAGCCGGACCTGCGCGACCACCATGGTCACGGCATAGCCTGCCAGTGCGAACGCGACGACATCAGGCAAGCCGGGGTGAAGCAGGAAGTACGCGTTACCTGCAACGGCGACCGGCGCCGCGTCAATCGCCAGCGTGGGGATGAGGGCCGGCGCGAGCCGGCGGCGGAGGCACAAGCGGCGGAGCACGGTCGAGGTCGTGAGCACCCACGCGAGGGCTCCGATGCCGAAGGACAACGCAGCCACGCTGTGCAGTCCGACCGTCGACGCCGCCTCCGATCCGACGAACGCGATTCCAGATCCGGGCAGATAGAATGCGGGACCGACGGCCTGCTCGTCGAGCCCGCCGGTCATCCACTGGCCGATCAACCATCCGCAAAGCAACACCCCCGCTGCGAGAGACACGACCACGATCACCCGGCCGACCTCCGGCGCATGACGCGAAAGCGCCGCACCCAGCACCAACGCGCTCATCACCGGCGCGGCGAGAAACGGGCCGGCCGCGGCGTCGCGGGCGTCGGCCAGGATCCGCCGTGTGCCTTGCCGGACATACGCGATCATCAGCACGAGCCACGTCACGGCAGTAAGCAGCATGAGCGCATCGCCGACCGCCGTGGCCACGCCGAACGCACCGGCGACGTACAGCCAGAGGGCTGAAAGCCCAGCGAGTCCGAGCGCCATCCCGAAGAAGCCCGGGGGGATCCGGCCCAGAGGAAGTTGATCGCGCATGGTCCTTGTGGTCACGCCGCCGCGACCGTCGCCCGGTCAAAGAGCCGGCGGCACGGCTCAGGAGTCGATTCTCCGCATCCAGCCGCGTCGGCTCTTCGGCCAAATGACCCGGTGGCACCGATCCGAGGACCGTGAGTGCGGCCGATCACACTCTGGGATCGTCAGCGATGCGCGTCGCCGGCTAAGGCGCGCGGTCGGCACGTGGCATCCAACCCGATCCAGGTCGGCGCAAGGGACGGCGATCGAGTGAGAGAAGGCCGGCTACCGGCGGCCAGCTGATGATGGGCTCGCGGCGGGCGCGGCCGACGGCGGTCTAGATCCGGCAGTAGGACACGGGCGCCGCGCCGCCGGGCACGACGACGTCCACGCGGAACCGGTCGGCGACCACGCGCAGATCCGGGCCGTCGTACGACACGCCCTCGTCCGCGCCGGGCGCCACGACGACCGCCCCCGCTGCCGGCCGTCCGCCGTCGCCGCCGGTTTCCGCCGGGACGTCGAAGGAGTCGAGCGGCGCCGCCCGCCCCTCGCGCGCGGCGCGCAGGAACGCCGCGAAGCCGGCGTCCGGCGTGTGGATGTTCAGCCACGTCACGTCGTCGGCCTCGTCGTTCATGAAGCTGTGCGCGACGCCGGGCGGCGCGGACACGAGCGTGCCGGCCGGCGCCCGCACGACCCGCTCGCCCCCCGGGCCCAGTGCGAACCGCAGCGCGCCGGTCAACACGTAGAACGCGTCGGTGTGCTCGCGGTGCAGGTGCAGGTCCGGCCCGCGCTCGCCGCTGGAGTAGCGCGACCAGGTCACCGTCACCGCGTCGTCGGCGTGCAGGATCATGACGTTGCGAGCGGCGCGGTCGCTGATCGTCTCGCCGTCCGAGCGCCAGACCATCTCCTGCAGCGCGTCCTCCCACGCGGGCGCGTCAAACCACGCCGCCTCGGCCGACGGGATCCCGGCGGCGCGCAATCCCGCCAGCACCTGCGCGTCGTCGACCGACCGCGCGACGACGTCGCCGAATGTCTGCACGTCGATCGCGAGCAGCGCCAGGCTGCGCCGGTCCACCGGGCACGGGTGCACGGCGTCACCGAGCGTGCCCGCGGCCGCCGCGCGCGACTTGTCGATCATCCGCGGAAGCCACGCATAGCCGTCGAGGGTCGCGTTCATCGGGCGCAGATCGGGCATCGCACCGAACGCTACCCCCTGGCTGCCTGATCGACAGCCATCGGCAGCCGCCCCGATCCGGCCGGACCGTTCGCCGGCCCGGGCCCCACGAGACGGTCGCGCACGAGCGCGTCGAGCCTGCCGACGGCATCGACCATGCCGTCGGTCGCGGCGCGAAACGTGCCGTTCACGCCCCGCTGGCTCTTGAGCGCGGCTTGGACGGGACGGGCAGCCGCAGCCGGTGGCTGCAGCGTTCTCAGCGAAACGGCCAGCGCGCTCATCGTGGTCGCGAGCGACGCGCCCAGAACGTCCAGAGCGTCCGCATCGTCGCCGGTCAGGGCCTCGTGCGACTGGCGTTCGCGCTCGTCTTGCGAGACCGCGAGGGCGTGGAGGGCAAGCTCGGCGTGAGCGACCTGGCGGACGCTCGTGATCAGAGCACGCGCGAGATCGGGCGTCAGGGGGGCGAGCGAAGGCTCGTCAGATAGCCGCACGGCTGATGCCTCGGCATCGCTGCGGGCGCGACGGGCGGCGACTTGGATCGCGCGCAGCTGGGCTGCGTCAGAGCGCCCGGGGTATGCCAGCTGCCGCAGCACAGCGGCGGCGTATTCGCCGTGAAGCTCGAGCAGTCGGGCGAAGTTCTCGCGAGCGCTGACGGCTTCCCAAGTCGGCCACGCAACGTAGGCAGCGATGGCCAATGCTGCTCCGATCGCGGTGTCGACCGCCCGGGCTCCGGCCGTCGGAACGGCGGGGACGCCGAGCATGTCGAGGAGCAGCACGATGAACGTGGTCAGGAACACGCTGTAGAACAGGAAGCTGACATCGAACAAGGCGTACGCCGCGGCGACGACGCCGCCCGCGGCGGCAATCAGCTCCCCGTGACCGAGATGGCCCAGCTGAGCTACTGCTGCGCCGAGCCCGGCACCCAGCATCGTGCCCGCCGCACGTTGCACGCTGCGGTACAGGGTGGAGTTGTAGTCCGGCTTGAGCACGATGAAGACCGTCAGCACCGCCCATCGGCCATCCCTCAGTCCCGTTGCTTGGGTCAGGACCTCGACCAGTCCCGCGGCGACGGCCAGGCGCAGGGCGTGACGACCCGCTTCGCTCGAGGCGTTGACGTTGGCTCGCAGGGTGGCGACAGCCGCCGTGGCGCCCGGCGCCTGCGGCTGGGTGGAACGCGTCGCGGCGGTGGGAGGGGCTTCCATGGCAACCGCGTCCAGCCGACCGACGAGTCCGACCACGGCACGCAACTGGCCGAAGAGCGCCTCAGCGGCCCAGCGCCCGCCGGCGTCCGGGGCGACGGCCAGTTCGGCAGCGCCGCCGCTCAGGTCAGACATCCGCTCGGCGCGCCTGCCTCGCCTCGCACTGAGAGCCACCGCAATTAGGCCGAGCACCGCCGCGGCCTCGGCGCTCAGACTTCGGAGCTGCTCCGCCTCGCCTCGGCGGGCGTCGACCGTATGCGCGGCCATCGCGGCGAGCGAGGCTCGGATGCGTTCCGCTTGCTCGAGCAGGTCGAGGAACACGGGCTGTATGGACGCGGGCAGCAGCGGGTTGGGGTCCTCAAGCGCCGCGGCTGCTGCGAAGGCAATCGGCGGGGGCGGCTCGGACCTTCCGGCGGCCACGTCGGAGGCATAGCTCGCCAAAGCCCGGTACGAGCTGGCCAGGGTCTCCCGTTCAGCGTCGCCTCGCCGCAGGACCCATGAGCCGGCCACCAGGACGCCCTGGAAGAGCCCGCCGGCGAGCACGAGACCGGCGCGCACCCCAGCTGCTTCGGGTCCGAGCGGTACCCCGACCGCGACGAGCAAGGCAATCGCCCACTGCAGCGTCGCCACGCTGAGCCGCGGCCCCAGGCAGACCGTCAGCCCGCAGATGTAGCCCAAGACGATCACGAACGGCACCAGGAGCCATGGGGCGGCGGTGGCAGTCGTTGCTCCGACGAACGTCGATGCCGCCATTCCGACGCTGGCCACCGCCACCGCCGTCAGCCGGCTACGAGCCTCCCCATGGAACGACACCAAGCCGGCGGGCTGGGCTCCCAATGCCGCGAAGGCGCCGTAGTCGAGATGGCCGCTGGCCGAACCGATCGCGAGCGGGACGACCACGCCGACAGCGACTCGCGCGGCACGCCATGGGGCGACATCGCTCCAGCGCAACGGCCCGACCCGGACCAGCTCTCGCCAACGAAGATCGCCCAGATGACTCCCGCTGGACCGCAGATGGCCGCGCAGTTCAAACGTCACGTCACCGCTGCTCGGCACCCGTCACCCGGCGTCGCTCCGCCGGGCGGCGGCCCGAATCGGCGAACCCGGGGCCGTTCGAGCGAACGATCTCGACGTCGAGGTGCTTCATGAGGGGCTGCCCGCTCTGCGCGCTGAAGTCGCCGATCGCGCACAGCACGTTGAGCTCTGGCATGTAGCCGGCCGCGCTGCCGGGCGGGATGTCGTAGGCGATGGCCCGGTAGCCGTACACGCTGCGCCGCGAGCCGTCCTTGGCGATGCTCGTGATGTCGATCAGGTCGAACTCCTCGATCCGCCGCTCGAGCATGTCCTCGGTGTTCATGAAGATGGCGGTCCGCAGGTTGCGAAGCCCGCGGTAGCGGTCGTCGTTCGAGTAGATCGTCGTGTTCCACTGGTCGTGGGAGCGCATCGTCCCGAGCGTCAGGCGCCCCTCGGCCGGGACCGTCGTCGGCAGCGACGCCGCCGAGAACTCCGCGCATCCCGACGGGGTGAGGAAGACCCGCTCGCGAGCGGGCTGGCGGATGCGGAACCCGCGCGGCTGGCGCACGCGCGCGTTGAAGTCCTCGAAGCCGTCTAGCACCTGGGCCATGGTCTCGCGGATGCGATCGTAGTCCTCGACGTACGCCCCCCATGGCACACGGCTCTGCGGCACAGTGGCCCGCGCCATCCCTGCGATGATCGCCGGCTCGGACAGCAGGTGCGGCGAGATCGGCGCCTTCATGCCCGCCGAGAGGTGGACCATGCTCATCGCGTCCTCGACCGTGATCCGCTGGAGCCCGCTGCGCTGATGGTCCCGCTCGGAGCGCGCGATGCACGGCAGGATCAGCGCCTGCCGGCCGTGGACCAGGTGGCTGCGGTTCAGCTTGGTGCTGACCTGCACGGTCAGCTCGCACGCGCGCAGCGCGTCGAAGGTGTACGCGGTGTCGGGACTCGCGAGCGCGAAGTTGCCGCCCATCCCCACGAAGGCCTTCACCGTGCCGCGGTGCATCGCCTCGATCGTCGCCACGGTATCGAGGCCGTGCTCGCGTGGCGCGTCGAT
>JAOPZJ010000032.1 GCA_025964155.1 Solirubrobacterales bacterium | reverse complement strand
GTGGTGGACCATCCACCGCGCGAGCAGCCCGCCGCCGCGCGAGACGATGCCGGTGACGCGATGCTGGCAGAGCGGTAGGTGCTCCAGGCGGACGCCGGCGTGGATGGTCATGTAGTCGACGCCCTGCTCCGCCTGCGCGCGGATGACTTCGAGTAGGAGCTCGATCGTGAGGTCCTCGGGGTCCTTAACGGCTTCCAGCGCCTGGTAGATCGGGACGGTCCCGATCGGCACCGTCGACGCCGCGATGATCGCGATGCGGGTCTCGTCGAGGTGCTTGCCCGTGGAGAGGTCCATCACGGTGTCTGCTCCCCACTTCTCGGCAACTGTCAGCTTCTCGACCTCACCGGCGAGCGACGATGTGGTCGGGGAGGATCCGATGTTCGCGTTGACCTTCACGCCCGCCGCGCGCCCGATCCCCATCGGGTCCAAGGCGGCGTGGTGATGGTTGGCGGGAATGACCATCCGGCCGCGAGCGACCTCGTCACGGACCTCGTCGGCTCCAAGATGCTCGCGTTCGGCGACCCGGTGCATCTCCGGGGAGATGACCCCGTTGAGCGCGAGTCGGCGCTGGGTGGGGCGGGCGGCCCCAGACGTGTGGGCGGTGCGGTGCGGCATGTGTGCTCCCTTCGCTGGCATGACCCAGATCAGGTTCGGCGGGTCGACGCAGGTTGCGCCCTCTCAGCCCTCTCGGACTCCCCGGATGTTGTGTACGACGACGCTACAGCCTCACGGTGGCCAGCGCGCACCGGGCGTGTCCTCCCCATAAGTGGGCCCGGGCACCCCGAAGAGGGCTGCGGAGCCGCCTGAGTGTCCCGTAGCGTCTAGTCCGCGGCGGTGGTCGGACCGATCAGCCGCCCCCTGCGAGCGACGGCCGTGTCATCCCGAGATGGGCGGCGGGAGGTCTACAAAGACCGGCGCCGACGGCGGGCCGACCGTGCCGTCGCGGTCGATCGAGGACACCACGATGCAGTAGCGGCCGGGGGGCGAGCCCTGGAGCGCGAGCGAGAGGCTTTGCGCGGCGCCCGCGCCGGTGGCGTTTACCTCGAGAGTGGCCTGGCCCTGCTCGCCGGTCGCGACCGGGCATCCCCCGAGCTTGTAGTCGACGGCGACCGTTCCCAGGCGGGGTGAGTTGGCGTTGGCCCAGCCCACCACGACCGTGTACGGATCGGTGCTGTCGGGCGTCGCGCTCAGCATCGTCGGCGCGGCCAACGGCGGCGGCGGGGGTGGCGGTGCGTCGTCGCGTGGGCACGTGGCGGGGGTGCGCAGGTGCACGGTGCCGCCGTAGCGCCGGATGACACCGCGCACGTCGTCCGGTTGCAGGATGCGACAGAACCAGTGTCCGGCCGGCGCTGACTCGCAGGCGAACGACGGGTTCATGAGCGCACAGCCGCGCGTATGCGCGAGGCCGAGAACGTGGCCGAACTCGTGCGCGACAACCTCCGCGAGGTTGTACTTGTCGCGCTTGGCGTCGGTCACGACGACCGCGGTCGGGAGGATCTCCATACCCTGATTGGTGTAGTGAATCAGCGACACCGCCGGCCGCGGCAGCGACGGCCCGCTGCCGAAACCGATCACGACGTTCGCCTTCGCCTGCGACGTTGTGCGGGCGAAGTGGACGTGCGCGCCGCTGCCGTTCCACGCCCGCGCGGCCTGGCTGACCGGCCATTTGAGCGCGGCGTCGCGCGTGAAGTACGTCAGGTGCGTCTTGGCGAGCCGGTATGGCCCGAACTTGTACGCATCCGCCGACGAGGCGATCGAGAGCGCACCAAGGAGGAGAAGGCTCGTCGCGAGCAGCAGCCGTACAGTCCCCCGGCTCGATCGTGCGTGTTGGTCGGGACGTGCACAGCCCATCGTCGAAGCTCCGTGCGGTGACAGCCCGTGACCGCTCACGGGCGCGGACTGAAGTTCGCGAGCCCGGTGTAGGTCGCCTGGCCGCGGTAGCGCTGATGTGCGGCGTCGATCCCGGTCGAGACCAGCTGCGTGCCGTGCGCCTGGTGGCACTGACCCGCCTTCGCGCCGACGTACGGCGTGATGTTCATGTACGCGCCGTGTGCCGCCCCGGCGATCTGCGTGCCGACGGTCGTGCCGAACTGAGGTGGGGCGGTGCTCAGCAGCACGTCCTTGAGGCTCGGGGCGCCTCTCGGCACCCGGGAGATCCGGAAGCTTTGGGCCTTGTTCGCGTACGGATCGAGGTAGCCCTCGTCGGTGGCCAGGCCGCCGGTTCCTCCGGCCTCGACGGACACCGAGGCCGCGCCCATGCTCACGTTCAGGACGGCGGCGCGCGCCGCCTCGCCGGCCGCACCGCCGCACTCGAGATCGAAGATCGTGTGCGCGTCGACGTGGTAGTGCAGGTGCTGGAAGGCGACAACGCTGTCGGACCCCGTGACGTAGTAGCTGCCGCTGCGGCGATCGAGGCGCCGCACCGCGGTCCGATCGACCGTCGGCGGAGCGTCCCCCGTCCGGCGCACCGCCCCAAGGCGATCGACCGCGCCGGAGAGCACCTCAGCCCGCTTCGCGCACTCGTTGGTCGTTCCGGCGGAGAGCGCGGGGTCCGCACCGGTCGCGACGAGGAGAAGAAGGGCGAGAGTCGGGACGCACCAGCGCGAGGAGACGATCATGGGTCGATCCTGGGGTCTCGTCCGATGCTTGGCACTAGGGGACGACCCCAGAACTTGTCCCCGCTGCGCCACCGGGCGACTCGCCGTCCGCGTGCCGGCCGCCTGCGCGTGCCTGTTCGAACAGGCTCACGAGCTCGAGCCAGCCCCGAAACGCTGTCGAGGCCCCCGTGCCGTCGCACAGGCGTCCGCAGATCGGCTCGGCGTCGAGCTCGATCTCGACGGTCACCCGGGTGGACGTCCTGTCTGGCATCTGGGGTGAGTCTCGCGTGGCGGCGTGCGCTCAGCACTTGGGTCGTACCCCAGGGTTTCTCGGTTACCGTACGGGCGTGCGCGCCGAAGAGCTGCAGTGGCAGGGCATGAGGGCACTCGACCGCGCTGCGAAAGTCGACGTGCTGGACCGCCCGGACCGGCTGACGATCTGCACGCCGCTGGACCTACCGTTCTTCAACGGGGTCCTTCATGCCGTGCCCGGTGCCGTGGACGAGGTGATCGAAGCGATGACCGCACACGGCCGCCCGTGGCTCTTCCGCACGGGTCCGCACACCGAGCCGGAGGTCCTCGCCGAGCTCGACGCTCGCGGGTTCGCCGTCGTGGCCGACCTGCCCCTGATGGCCTGCTCGCTCTCCACCTCGCCTGAGCCGTCCTCGGGGCTCGAGATCGCGCCGCTCGCGCCCGAAGAGTGGCCGGTCTGGTTCGATGTGTTCGTCACGAGCTTCGGGTTTGCCGGAGGCGACCTCGGGGAGCTCGAGGCCACCGTGCGACCCGCGGAGAACCCCGGTGTCGGGCAAGCCCACCGTGCGCTCGGTCGTCTCCATGCCCGGCCGCTCGCCACCGGGACCTACGCGCTCGACGGCGAGGACGCCATCCTGTTCGACATCGGCACGCTGCCCGGCGATCGCCGCGCCGGCCACGGACGAGCGATGACCCGCTGGCTGCTCGACAGCGCCCGCACCGCAGGTGCCCGGACGGCGCACCTCCTGAGCTCACCGGCCGGCGAAGCCCTCTATGCCGGGCTCGGGTTCGAGACCGTCGGCACAATCGCCCTGCACGAGCAGCGGTGACCGCGCCTCTGGTCGGGCGTGAGCGCGAGGCCGACGTCCTCGAAGCGGCGATCGACGCGGCGCAGGCGGGCCGTGGCGGGGTCGTCGTCATTACCGGGGAGGCTGGGATCGGCAAGACGCGTCTCGTGGGCCTGGCCCGCGAGCAGGCCGCAGCCGTCGGGATGCCCAGCGCGATCGCGGTCGGCGACGAGCTCGAGCGGCACTTCCCCTGGGGTATCGCCCGCACCCTGCTGAGCGGCGTCGCGAGCACCACCTTCGAGCCTGAAGCGGACAACGCGGCAACGATCGAGCGCCTTGCCCGGACGCTCGCCGTGCAGGCCACCGACCGCGGTCTCCTGCTCGGTCTCGACGACGCGCACTGGAGCGACGAGCAGTCCTTGCGCCTCATCCACTACCTCGGGCGGCGCGCCGCCGAACTGCCGCTGCTCGTCCTCATCGCCCGGCGCGTCGGCGAGCGCGACGCCCCCGAAGAACTGCTCCGCCGCCTCGATGGCCTCGCTGCCGCGGTCCTGCGGCCGAAGCCGCTCGACGGCGACGGGATCGCGACGCTCGCCCGCGCTACGCTCGGCGATCAGCTCCCCGCTGCCATGGCGGAGCGCTTCGCCCGGCTGAGCGCAGGCAACCCGTTCTACGCACACGAGCTCCTGCGCGCCGTCGCATCGGACGCGATCGAGCCGTCCGTCGGTGTCGACCTGCTCGACGCCTCAGCAGACGACGCGCGGATCCCCGCGAACGTCGCACGGTCGGTGCTCGTGCGGGTCGGGCGTCTCGGCCCCGACGCCGTCGCGCTCGCGCGTGCGGTGATGCTCCTCGGCGACGGCGCCGAGCTTGCGCTGGCGGCCGAGCTCGCCCGCCTACCGGTCGCCGGGGCAGCCGCGGCCGCGGTGAGCCTCGCCGGCGCCAGCATCCTCGAAGACGACGCGCGGCTGCGCTTCGTGCACCCGCTCGTCCGCGAGGTGCTCGCCGGCGACCTGCCGGCCGCGGAGCGCGCGCTCGGCCACCTTCAGGCCGCCGCGCTGCTCGATCGCGCCGGTGCGGACAGCGCGACGCTCGCCCAGCAACTGCTGCGCGCGGCGACCGGCGGTGGGACGTGGGTCGCCGAGCGCCTGCGCGAGTCGGCCCGTCGCGCACGCCGTCAGGGCGCCCCGGGCGACGCCGTGATCCACCTCGACCGCGCGCTCCGAGAGCCTGACATCGCCGACCGGGCGGCCGTGATGCGCGATCGCGCACACGCGGCCGTCGAAGCCGGCCACGCCGACGCCAGCGACCTCGTGGCCACAGCGCTGGACGCGCTCGGCACCGGTGAGAGCAGCGAGCGCGCAGGGCTCGAACGCGCGCTCGGCCACGCGAGCTACGTGCGGGGCCGCTACGCCGAGGCCGCGGACGCGTTCGCACGTGCGCGCGCCGACGTCGTGGATCAGGACGACCGGCTCGCCTGCGAGCTGCGCTGCGAGGAGCTGTCCGCCGCGCTGCTCGTACCCGGCGCCGGCCGCCGCATCGATGCGCTGCTTGAGCCGATGCGCGGCGCAGAGCGCGCACCGGACCCCGCGCTGCGCGCCCAGGCGGCGTTGATCGGCGCGATGCGGGGCGAGCCTGCGTCGCGGGTGGTCGAGGACGCGCTGGGCGCATGGGACGAGGGAGCGCTGCTCGAGGCGGAGGGTCCGGGCGGTTTGGGCTGGGTGCACGTCACCGGCGCGCTCCACGCTGCCGACGCCCAAGAGGACTGCGTCGCAGTGTGCGACAGCGTCCTTGTCGCCGCGTCGCGCCGCGGGGCGCCTGCGGTGCTCGCCACTGCGTGGTACACGCGGGCGATCGCACGTGTGTTTCAGGGCCGCGTGCGCGAAGCCGCCGCGGACGCCGAGCAGGCGCTCGCGGCGCGGCGCGACGGTTGGGCGATGTTCGAGCCTGCGGCCCTCCGGGCGCTCGCGCTGTGCCGCATCGAGCAGGGTGAGCTCGACGCCGCCGACGCCTTGCTGTCCGAGGCGTTCGAGCACGGTGAGCAGACGCTGCAGGCCGCGGGACTCCACTGGGCGGTCGGGCGCCTGCGCCTCGCCCAGGGCCGCGCCGCGGAGGCCGCGGACGCCTTCGCCGCTGCCGAGCGGGGCTACCGCGACCGTTTCGGCTTCGAGCCCGCAAGCGGCGCCCCATGGGACGCGGGCGCCGCCCTCGCCGCCGCCGCGCTCGGCGACCGTCGCGGCGCACGCGAGCGTGCGGAGCGCTCATGTGCGCTCGCGGAGCGCAGCGGATCCTTGAACCTGCGGCTCGCCTCGCAGCGCGCGCTTGCCGCGGGGCAGACCGGCGAGGATGCGGTCCAGACCCTCGCGCGAGCGGCCGAGCTCGGTGACCTCGGCCCGCCCCGGCTCGAGCACGTGAGCATCCTCGTCGACCTCGGCACCGCGCTGCGGCGCGTCGCTCGGCCGGCGGCCGCCCGCGAGCCGCTGCGCCGCGCGCTGGACCTCGCGGCACGCGGGGGCCTTGAGACGCTCACCCGGACCGCGAGGACCGAGCTGCAGGTCGTCGGCGCGCGACCGCGGCGCGCGGCGCTCGGCGGCAGAGACGCGCTGACCCCGAGCGAGCTCCGCGTCGCCGAGCTCGTCGCGGCGGGCATGACCAATCGCCAGGTCGCAGCCGCGCTCTTCGTCACCGTCAAGGCGGTCGAGTTTCACCTCGGGAACATCTATCGCAAGCTCGACGTGCGCGGTCGCGAGAGCCTCGCGAGTGCGATGTCGGCCCCCGGCCAACCCTAGGGGCGTCCCCTAGTGCGCGCACCGGCTGTCGGCGACACGCTGCGCGACGTCGCGATGGATCCACCATCGACGCGGAGCCCCGGAGCAGCGCATGAACATCCACACCCATGTCCCTGATCGACACCTTGCGCTGAACGCGCGCCGCCGGCGCCGTCGTGCCCGATCCGCCGCGATCAGCGTCGTGCTCGCCTGCGTAGCGGCGCCGAACGCGGAGGCCGCGTTCACGGAGTCCGTCGTCCTGTCGGGCGGACAGTCGCGTACGCCGTCGCTCGCGATGAACGCCAGCGGCGCAGGCTTCGTGGCGTGGGCGGACGCGAACGCCTCGGAGGTCAAGGGGGCGGTGCGCAAGCCGGATGGCACGTTCGGGCCGCAGCTCGATGTGTCCGGCACGGTCGGCGACAAAGACGCTCCGTCGGCGGCGATCGATGCCCAGGGCAACGTGACGGTCGCCTGGGTGCGCACAGCGCCGGGCAGTCCGCTGCGCTTCGTCGTCGAGGTCGCCGAGCTGCAGGCCGGGCACGCGGCGTTCGGCGCGCCGCAGCAGGTGTCGGTCGGCTCGAACTCAGGTGTCGGGCCGGACAACGGCGCCTTCGCCGTGGCACCGACAGCGGTGGCGCTGCCGGGCGGCGCGGCGACGGTGGTCTACCACCAGGGCCAGAACGTCTATGAGAACGGCCGCAGCTCGGTGAGCGGGGCCAGCTTCGGTGCGCCCGTGAAGCTCAACACGACCGGCACCTCGGGCGTCGCGGTCGCCGCCGCCGCGGGCGCCGACGGCACCGTGACCGCGGCCTGGACGGACAAGACGACCTTCGGCGTGGACGCGGCGACGCGGCCGGCGAACCACGCTGACTTCGAGGCCTCCGAGCAGGTCTCTGCGGCCCCCGGGGGCGGAGCGGTGGCGGAGCAGGTCGCCGTCGCCGTCGGCTCGGGCGGGGTGAGCAGCGTCGTGTTCGTCGCCTCGATCGGCCAGCACCTCGGCGCCATCGTCACCGCGACACGGCCGGCGGGGACAGGCTGGGCCTACAGTCAGCCCGAGGACGTGGGCAGCGGCGGCTCGCCACGCGTGGCCGTCGACAGCGGCGGGCACCGAACGATCGTGTGGGCGCTCGTCAGCTCCACCGACTCGGGCGTGCAGGCCAGCGTCGACCGCAGCGGAGGCACGGACGAGGTGCCGCTCGCGACTACCGGCGCGGGCGATCCAGCGGTCGCGATCGACCCGGCCGACGACGTGATTGTCGCGTGGGTGCTTCACAAGTCCGACGCCGGCGTTGGCACCGCCGTCATCCAGACCGCCCAGCTGGCGCACGACGCGTCGCACTTCTCCAACGCGGTGAACGTCTCGTCCAGTAACGAGAACAACGGCCAGCTCGTCGTCGGCGGCGCCGGCTCCGGCTCCACGAGCTTCGCGTGGACGGACTTCGGCACCGACTTCTCCAACCCCGTCATCGACGCGAGGTCGGAGATGCCTGAGCCGCTCACAGCCGTGGCGCCGAGCGTCGACACAACCGCCCCGGGGATCACGGTCACCTCGCCGACCGAGGGCCAGCACCTCGCGCAGGGCCGGGCCGTGAGCTCTGCATTCACCTGTGCCGACGAGACCGGCGGCTCGGGTGTCGCGACCTGCGCCGGACCCGGGACGGTCGACACGTCCGTCCCCGGCGCCCGGACGTTCTCGGTCACCGTGACCGACGTCGCGGGCAACAGCTCCACCAAGACGGTCAACTACATCGTTGACGCGTCTGCCGATACGACGCCGCCAGCGATCATCATCACGACCCCGGCGGAGGGTCAGCATTTCGCGCAGGCTGCGGTGGTGGCATCGGCGTTCTCCTGCAGCGATGCCGGCGGCAGCGGTGTGGTGAGCTGCCGCGGGCCAGCAGCCGTGGACACCAGCGCCGCGGGTGCGAAGACATTCACAGTGACCGTCACCGACTCCGCAGGGAACGCCGGGACAAGGAGCGTGCACTACGTCGTCGATCCGGGCGGCACGACGCCCACTGCGCCGAAGGTCTCACTCTCTGGCGGCGCGTCGTTGATCGTGCCGTCGTCTGGTGAAGTGAGCACGACGCTGAAGTGCGTAGGGACGAGCTCGTGTACTGGCACGGAGGCGTTGACGGTGAAGTCGGGCGCCAGATCGCGCGCCGCGAGGTCCAAAACGAAGGTCACAGCGATCGCCAAGGCCAGCTACAAGGTCGCAGCGGGGAAGACCGCCGAGATCAAGCTGAAGCTGACGCCTGCGGGGAAGAAGCTGCTGAAGAAGGCCCACGGCAAGCTCAAGGTCACCCTCACGATCACGCCCAAGAACGACGGTGCCAAGGCAACCACCCAGACCATCTCCCTTAACAGCAAGAAACGCGGAGCCCGGCCGCGTCCCTCGCCAAGGTCCCGATGGGGAACATCGCTACAGCGAGGGACTTCGGGGCCGCTGTCCGCTCGTGTCGCCGCGAGCTCGGGCTGACGCAGGAGCGGTTCGCGCTTGAGGCGGGCGTCGGGCGGCGGTTCATCATCGATCTGGAGGCCGGGAAGGAGACGGCGTCGCTGGGGCTGGCCCTCCGTTGCGCTCAGCTGCGCGGGCTGGACGTCAGCCTGAGTCCGACCTCATCGCCGACCGCCGCGCCTTCATCGACGCCGCGTGGGCCAATGCACTCATGGGTAACGCGGACGCGCATGCGAAGAACTACGCGATGGTGTTGCGCGGGCGGGCCTGGCGCATCCTGCCCGGCAACGGCTTCACTCCCGCGCACGGCTACCCGCTGCTGTCGCTGGCCGACGGACTGACGCTGCGCGCGCTCCTCCACGGCGGGCTGCTGCGGCTGCGCGACGCGTAAGCGACACCTCCTCCGCAGCGTCCCCGCCGATCACTGAGACACGCCGGCCCGCCGACGCGACGCGCCGGCGGGCCATAGGAGGGTCGGTAGATGTGCGGAAGCTAGCGGGCGGAGTCCAGTGCCGCCTGGGCCAGCTTGAGGTGCTCCCGCAGCGTGGGGATCTCGTCCTTGGCGTCCCGACGAACCTCGTCGTTGCAGCCCTTGTCCACCTCGTCCTGGGCTTCCGTGATGTCCTGCTTGTGGTCCTGGACCTCGAGGTCGGAGTACCAGCGGTCGAACTCGCGGCCCGAGAACTGCGCGACCACCCGCAGCTCCCATTGCTGCGACGGTGAGGGTTCGTGCGGGACGGCGATGCCGAGCTTCTCGGCCAGCTTCGTGGCGTCCTGCAGTGACTTGCTGTGGTCGCGGACCAGGGTCGCCCCGAGGTCCTTGACGGCCTGCAACCTTCCCTTCTCCTGGGCCAACTTGCCGCCCTGGATCTCGAACAAATCGCCCTCGATCGACATCATCAGCCACTGCTCGTCCCACGCCGAGAAGCGGCGGTCGTGGCAGCTCTTGTCGCAGGTCTGGGCGTTGTTGGCGCCGTCACGCTCCTGGCCCTGATTGTTGGCGGACGAGAGCGAGGCGAAGCCGAAGACGCTCAGGATGACTGCGGCCGCGAGCAGCGGCAGGAGACGGCAGGCACGTCGGAACATCGTGTCCTCCTTTGACCGTTGGGGAAATGCTTCTCTCGGTCGCGCGGCCGGACGGTGAAATTACCGGGGGCTCGAACCTCCCAAACGAAGAGCGGTTTGCCACCAGACAGCCGTTCAAGGGACAGCCCGAGGGCGGTGGGGGGCCGTCTCCAGGAGTTCCAGGTCGGCCTTGGTGGGGCGATGGCGGCGTCGATGAGCAGCGCGACCATGGGGTCGGTGGAGTGTTCGGGGCGTTGCCGCGTCAGGCCGCCCAGCTCCGGCTCCAGCCGCTGGACGCCATCCGGCCGTCCGACGACGCAGCTCACGCGCGCTCGGTAGCGTCGCCTCGTGACCCGCAATCGTCTGATCACGATCCCGATCAGCCACTTTTGCGAGAAGGCGCGGTGGGCGCTGGATCGTGCCGCGATCCCGTACCGCGAGGAGCGCCACCTGCAGGCGATCCACGTGGCATACGCGCGGCGGGCCGGCGGTGGGCGGACGGTGCCGGTCTTGGTGTGTGCTGACGGCGCGGTGTTCGCCGAGTCGCCCGCGATCGTGCGTCGGTGCGACGCCGACCTGGAGCCGGCCGACCGTCTGTACCCGGCGGGTCCGCTCGGGGATGAGACGGCGCGGCTGGAGGCATGGCTGGACGCCGGGCTCGGGCCCGACTCGCGGCTGTGGATGTACCAGGCCACGCTGCCGGCGATGGCGGCGATGGCGCCGTACATCCTGGACGGCACGGCCCGGTGGGAACAGCGGATCTTCAGCGGCTCCCGATGGGCCCTGAACTCCTTCATCCGCCGCTACCTCGGTGTCTCGGCGACCAACGCCGAAGCCGCCATGACGCGCATCGACGAGACCTTCGAGCAGATCGGCCGGCGGCTCGCCGACGGCCGGCCATACCTGTGTGGGGACCGCTTCACGGCGGCGGACGTCGCCTTCGCCGCGCTGGCGGCCGCCGTGCTGGTCCCGCCTGACTACGGTTCGCCGCTGCCTTCGCTCGAGGAGCTCCCGCCCGCGATGGCCACCGAGGTGGCGCGCCTACGCGCGCACCCCGCGGGCGCGTTCGGCCTGCGCGTCTACGAGCAGCAGCGGCGCCGGGTGGTCAGCCGATCAGGTCCTTGACCTTGGCTGCGGTGGCGGCGGGGGTAATGCTCATAGGCAGCGTCAGTGGCCTTCCCATGAGGGCACCGAGACGACTTGCACCGTCGGTCGGCACTGGCTCCGAAGTCCACACCGCCCTCGAAGCGGTGGAGGTCCTCCCGGCGCTGGTGTCCCGACGCCCTGTCTTCGTCACGGTGGAGATCTACGCCGTCCGGTGAGGCGGCGGGCCGCCGTTCCCCGGACAGTCACGAGTCGCTAACGAGTGAGATACACGCGCGCGGCGCTTGGCATGTGGGGTGAGGAGCATGTCCACACGTCATCTCCCCACGTTCCTGGCGGTCGCCGCCGCGGCTCTCGCGGTCGCGCCCGCGGCCGGCGCCACCCCCCAGCCCAGCCTCATCGGCCGCGCGATCCTGCCGGCCGATGCCAGCTCGCCCGCCCCGTTCCCAGGCGTCGTCAACACCGATCCCGCGCCCGCCCCCGGGTCGACGCAGCCGGTCGGCGGCTTCTCGGCGCTCATCGACGCCGGCGCGCAGTCCATCTACTGGGCGATGCCCGACAACGGCTTCGGCTCCAAGGCCAACTCGCGGTCGTTCCTGCTGCGCCTCTACAGGGTCCACACCGACGACCGCACGAACGCGGGCGGTAGCGGCGAGGTGCAGATCCTCGACTCGATCACGCTGCGCGATCCCGACCACAAGGTGCCGTTCGCCATCGTCAACGGTGGCACGCAGGACCGCCTGCTGACCGGCGGCGACTTCGACATCGAGTCGGTCCGCCAGACCGAGCGCGGCGACTTCTGGTTCGGCGAGGAGTTCGGTCCCTTCCTGGTCCACACCGACGCGGCCGGGAAGGTCCTCGACGCGCCGATCCCGACGCCCGACGTCAAGTCCCCCGACTACCCCGCCGACTTCCCGGCCCCGGTCGCCGGCGCCGCGAACCTCGGCCGCTCCTCGGGCTTCGAGGGCATGGCGCTGTCGCAGGACGGCCGCAAGCTCTACCCGACGCTCGAGGGCGCCGTGACGGGCGACGACCCGCAGGTCCGACGCATGTACGAGTTCGACGTGCGCAAGAAGACGTACACCTCGGTGCGTCGCACCTACCGCGTCGGCGCCGCCGGCGACGTCAGCACCAACGGCTACTCGGTCTCTGACCTGGTCAAGCTCGACGCCACGCACCTGCTCGCGCTGGAGCGCGACAACGGGCAGGGAACGTCGGCGGCCTGGAAGCGCGGCTTCGTCGTCGATCTGCGGAAGACCAACGCGGACGGCACGCTGGTCAAGAAGCAGGCCGTCGACCTGCTGAACCTCAGCGACAAGAAGGGCCTGTCGCTGTCGGGTGCCCGCCCGGGCGACATCGGCCTCGGCAACCCGTTCTCGTTCCCCTACCAGACGGTCGAGGCGGTCCTGCCGATCGGCGGCGGGCGCATCGCGGTGGTCAACGACACGAACTTCGGGTCGACGGGGCGCAACCCCTCGCTGCCCGACTACTCGGACTTCATCAAGGTCCGCGTGCCGGGCCTGCCGGGCTCCGACGAGTAGACGCGGCGGCCGTTCGTTGTGATCGTCAGGCGGCGAGCGCGAGCAGTGGCTCGCGCTCGCTGACCTTGCAGAAGCCACGAGTGAACGCCTGGCAGGATGCTCGACCCCGCGCTAGCCTCGAGATGGCACGGATGAGCGAATCAGGTGCCCTCGGCGCCGTTAGGGGGCACTTTGGCCCGACGCGGTCCTCCAGCTTCGACTCGATCGACGGATTCCCGGCGGTTTCACGCGCGCGGCTCGCGATTGTCCGCGGAGCGGGAGCGGGAGTTGGTCGTGGCGACCGAGGGCGGAGACAGGGCGGCGTGCCAGCAGCTCGTCGATGCGTTCCTGCCGGCGATCGGCGGCGTCGCCCGTCGCTTCGACGCCGGTGGGCGAGTGCAGCGCAGCGAGCTGATGCAGGCGGGGGTGACCGGGCTGCTCTTCGCCACCAAGCGCTACGACCCTCGCATGGAGACGCCGTTCTGGGGCTACGCGTCCTTCTGGGTCCGCAAGGCCATGCAGGAGTTGGTCGCGGAGCTGACACGGCCGGCGGCCCTCTCCGACCACGCCGTCCGCGGCCTCGCCCAGGTCAGGGCCGCCCAGCGCGATCACTTGCAGGCCTACGGCGCTGAACCGACGTTGGCGCAGCTCGCCGCCGCGACGGGGTTCACGCGCGCACAGCTCGACAGCCTGCTGGCAATCGACCGCACGCCGCGCAGCTTCGAGGAGCCGCTGAACGCCGACGAGGGCGCCACAGCGACGTTCGGTGAGACAGTCGCCGACCCGGACGCCGAAAAGGGGTACGAGCAGGTGCTGGACAACATGGAGATCGAGGAGGTGCGGGATCTCGCTGACCGGCTCGACGAGCGCGAGCGCACGGTGTTGCGGGGTCACTACGGGCTCGGACAGCCCCCGCAGACGCTGAGCAAGGTCGGCGCCGGCCTCGGGCTCACGGCCGAGCGGGTCCGACAGATCGAGAAGGAGGCGCTCCAGAAGCTGCGCGAGGCAGCTGAGCAGCCGCCCGATGCCCGGAGACGGCCGCATTTGAATCCAGGCGGCCAACGCTTATTACAGGGAGACCATGAGCTCTGCAGTCCCGCTGCGCCATCACGCCTTCGTCTATGGGTCCGAAGAGGACTACGTCGCGCGGTCGGTCGCGTTCTTGAAGGAGGGGCTCGAGGCGGGCGAGGCAGCCATCGTCGCAAACACTCGCGACAGGCTCGCCGTGATGCGCGACGCGCTCGGGCCGGACGCCGACCGTGTGGCCTTCGTCGACGTCAGCCGGACGTACACCCGTCCCGCGCGAACTGTGGCAGCGTACTACTGGACGTTCCTCGAGCAGCTTCGACGGGCGCCGTCGGTACGGGCCGTGGCCGAGGGCCAGTTCGGATTCACGCCCTCCGACTGGGAGGAGTGGGCGGGGTACGAGGCGATCACGAACCTCGCGTACGCGCACCTGCCGGTGTGGGTCGTGTGCACGTACGACGCGAACGGGCTGCCGGACCCGGTCCTGGAGGCAGCGTGGCAAACCCACCCCGAGGTGCTCACCGACGGCTGGGAGGCAAGCGACCACTTCGAGGATCCCAGGGAGCTGGTGCGCAAGCTCACCCGCGAGCCCGAGCCGCTTCCGGAGCTCCGCTCAGTCTCGGCAAGCGAGGACCTCGAGGTCTTCCGCGAGCAGCTCGCGCGCGAACTGGTGGCCGAGAACGTGCCCGAAGCGAAGGCCCTCGACATCCTTGTCGCGGGCACCGAGATCGCCGCAAACGCGGTGCGGCACGGCGCCGGCATCGAGGAGGTTCGCGTGGGGCGCGCCGAGGGACGGTTCGTCTGCGAGGTCGTCGATCGCGGAGGCGGCTTCGACGACCCCGTGGCCGGCTACCTCGCGCCGCGGGAGGGAACAGGCAGCGGCCTCTGGGTTGCTCGCCAGCTGGCCTGGAGGCTCGAGTCCTTCGATTCGCCGCGAGGATTCACCGTGAGGATCTGGCTGTAGCGCACGTGCCGCGACGCGCCTGAAGAGTTTCTTGGGTTTGGCCCGAAGGCGCTTACTAAGAGTGCAGCCCCAAGTCCGAACCCAGGAACGAGATGCCCCACAATCCATGTCTGGCCACTGACACGGTGACGCCGCTTGATGCGGTGGTCGATCCTTCCGCGCTGCGGCGCCTGGCGATGGCGGTGGCGCAGGGTGTGTCTCCGGCCGAGATCTTCACGGCGGTTGCCGAGGAGGTCGGCCCGCTCCTCGGCGCCGACGATGCCGCCGTGGTCCGCTTCGAGCCCGACCGCACCGCCACGGTCGTCGCCGGGCTGGGGGCGTGGGTACACGAGCTCGCGGCCGGGACGCGCGTTGAGCTCGACGACCCCCTGGCCATCACGGCCGTGTTTCGCACCGGCCGGTCTGCTCGAGTGGACGACCACGACTACAGCGGGGCGTCGGGGCCGATCGCCGACTACCTGCGTCGGGTGCGTACCTGCTCTGCGGTCGCTAGCCCGATCCTCGTCGAGGGCCGTCTCTGGGGGGCGATGGTCGCGTCGACGAAGCGCGAGCCCCTGCCTGCGGACATCGAGGAGCGCATGGCGAACTTCACCGAGCTCGTCGGCATCGTGATCGCGAATGCCACGAGCCGGGCCGAGCTCACCGCCTCGCGCGCCCGCGTTGTGGCCGCCGGCGACGAGGCCCGCCGCCGCATCCAGCGCGACCTGCACGACGGCGCGCAGCAGGGCCTTGTGAGCACGGTGATCACCCTCAAGCGGGCGCGGCTGGAGCTTGGCGACGCGGCCGGGCCGGTCGTCGAGCTGCTGGACGAGGCGCTCGCGCACGCCGAGGGCGCGAGCGGCGAGCTGCGCGAGCTGGCGCAAGGGATCTTGCCGGTCGCCCTCAGCCGCGGCGGGCTGCGCGCCGGGATCGATGCGCTGGCCTCGCGCGTCCACCTGCCCGTGTCGGTCGAGGTCACCGCCGAGCGACTGCCGGCGGCACTGGAGGCGACGGCCTACTTCATCGTCGCCGAGGCACTGACCAACGCCGTCAGGCACGCGCGCGCCGGCAGCGCGCAGATTGCCGCCGTGGTCGACGGCGGCGTGCTGCGGCTCGAGGTCCGCGACGACGGCGTCGGCGGCGCGCGCAGCGACGGGAGTTCGGGGCTGCTCGGGCTCCGCGACCGCGCCGGCGCGCTCAACGGTGAGCTGCGCGTCGACAGCCCTCCCGGCGAAGGGACCGTGATCGCCGCCACGCTTCCGATCCAGCGCTCGCGAGCGGCGTGAAGCCGGGGCGCGGGCCGGTCCCGCGGCGGTCGCGGCGATGAGTTCTGGGCCGCCGGGAGGTCTACGCGTTGGAAGTGCGCAATCACGCGAAAGGCTCAGGGGATGACCGACACTGCGAACACGACCCGTATCAGCCAGGTTGGGACCGTGTTCGTCCCCGTTGCCGACCAGGACCGAGCGCTCGGGTTCTACCTCGACACGCTCGGATTCGAGAAGCGCGCCGACTTCTCCTACGGCGGGGGCCGTCGCTGGATCGAGGTGGCCCCGCCGGGCTCGGCGAACACGATCTCGCTGGTCCCGCCGAGCGAGGGTGAGTCCGTCGGCGGCGACGAGACCCGTTGCGCATTCGCGACGGCGGACATCGAGGCGGACCACGCGACCCTCCGCGCCAGCGGCGTTGACATGGACGCGGAGATCGCGCGCACGGGGAAGCGCAGGCCGGGGCTCGTCTCGATCGAGGTCTCCGTCGGGGATCCCGTGCCGCCGCAGTTCTTCTTCCGTGACACCGACGGGAACCGCTTCCTGATCGTCCAGCCGGACTGACGCCCGGAAGCGGACAACCGTGAGGCTCTCCTAGTCGCTGAGCGCTCTGGCCGGTCAGAGCTCGACGTCTTGGCCAAGCCCGCGCTCGCGGGCCGCGCGAAGCACCAGCGCGGCGGCGAGCCCGTCCTGGACCGCGACGCCGACCGACTTGTAGAGCGTGAGCTGCTCGGGTGACGTGCGGCCGGGGCGGCTGCCGTCGACGAGCTGGCCGACCTCGGCGTGCACGTGCTCGGCGTCGATCAGTCCCCGCGCGATCGGCTCCAGGAGATCGTTGGACCCCGAGGGAAACGGGGCAAGTGCGGACGCGCGTGACTCGACGACGACGAGCGACTCGATCACGGTGGCGTCATCCACCTCGCGCCCGGACGGGTTGAAGCCGACCGAGTTGACGTGGGTGCCGGCCGACAGCCACGCGCGTCGCACGACCGGCTCGACGGCGTGGGTGGTTGCGCAGACGACGTCGGCGCCATCGCATGCCTCCTCCCACGACCCTGCAACGCGCAACGGCGCGTCGAGCTCGCTCGCGAGCTGCTGCGCCAGCTCGTCCGCCTTGGCGCGATCGCGCCCTGCGACCCGAACCTCCCGGAACGCGCGCACGCGCGACACCGCGCGGGCGTGCGACAACGCCTGCACGCCGGTGCCCAGGATCGCCAGCGTGATGGCGTCCTCGCGCGCGAGCAGGCGCGTGGCGAGCGCCGACCCCGCGCCGGTGCGGATCGCGGTGATCGCCGTGCCGTCGAGCACCGCCGCCGGGCGTCCGTCGACCGCGTCGAAGACCACGATCACCGCCTGGTGTGTCGGTACCCCGGTGCCCGCGTTGTGGGGGAACAGCGTGACGAGTTTGCTCGCCAACGCCCCGGCCGCGGGCGTGTAGCCGGGCATCGCCGCGAGCAGTCCGTCCCGTTCATCCACACGCGCGCCGACGCGGTTGGGAACGGACGCCCGCCCCGCGCTGAGGTCGGCCATCACCCCGCCCAGCGCATCGATCAACGCATCGACATCGAGCAGCTCCTGCACCAGACGTCGGTTGATCACCAGCACACGCCGAGCCTACTCCCGCATCGGGTTCAGGCAGCCGCTTTCTCGCGCTCGCCGACCGAAGGCTCGGGACTGCTGAACTGCATACCGGCGTCCTGCACCGAGCCGTAGCGCAGGGAGAGGACGTCCAGGGCGTAGTTCTGGCGCAGCTTCCACGGCGCCTTGGATCCCTGCTTGGGGAACTCGGCAAGGGAGCGCAGGACGTAGCCGGACTGGAAGTCGAGGAACGGCTCCGGGGTGACGGAGGCGTCGCGGTTGTCCGGCACGCAGATGGAGTGGCCGTTGTCGTCCATGTGCGCCAGCAGCCGGCAGATGTACTCGCAGGTCAGGTCGGCCTTGAGCGTCCACGAGGCGTTCGTGTACCCGATCGAGAAGGCGTAGTTGGGGACGCCGCTGAGCATCATGCCCTTGTAGGTCATGACCTCCGGGAGCTCGACCTGGAGCCCGTCGACGATCAACTGCAGCCCGCCGAAGGCCAGCAGGTTCAGGCCGGTCGCGGTGACGATGACGTCGGCCTGCAGCTCGGCGCCGGAGCGCAGCTTGAGCCCCGTCTCGGTGAACGTGTCGATGTGGTCGGTGACCACCGATGCGCGACCGTGGCGGAGCGCCTTGAAGAGGTCGCCGTTCGGGACGAGGCACAGGCGCTGGTCCCACGGGTCGTAGCGCGGCTTGAAATGGGTGTCGACCGCGTAGTCGTGCGGGAGCTGCCGCGCGACCCCCCAGCGGATCAGCCGCTTCATCAGCGCCGGCCGACGGCGGCTGAGCTGGAAGTTCAGGGTCGTGAGCGCGACGTTCTTCCAGCGCACGATGGGGTAGGCCACCTTCGCCGGGAGCACGCGGCCGAGTGCCTTGGCGATGGGGTCCTCGTCGGGCATGGCGACGATGTAGCTGGGCGAGCGCTGCAGCATCGTGACGTGCGCCGCCTGCTCGGCCAGCGCCGGGACGAGCGTCACCGCCGTCGCGCCGCTGCCGATGACCACGACGCGCTTGCCCGCGTAGTCAAGGTCGTCGGGCCAGTGCTGTGGGTGCACGATCTGGCCGGTGTAGCGATCGGTGCCCGCGAAGTCCGGTGTGTAGCCCTCGTCGTAGCGGTAGTAGCCACTGCACGTGAAGAGGAAGCCGCAGGTCAGGCGCACCGACTCCTGGGTGTCGCTGCGCACCGCCTCGACCGTCCACCGTGCATCGGCCGTCGACCACTCCGCGCGCACCACCTTGTGCCCGTAGCGCACGTGCTGATCGATGCCGTGGTCGCGCGCCGTCTGCGTGACGTAGCGCAGGATGGACGGCCCGTCGGCGATGGCCTTCGCGTCGGTCCACGGACGGAAGCGGTAGCCGAGCGTGTGCATGTCCGAGTCCGACCGGATGCCCGGATACCGGAACAGATCCCAGGTCCCGCCGATGCTCTCGCGCGCCTCGAGGATGGCGTATGTCTTGCCGGGACAGTTCGCCTGCAGGTGGTAGGCGGCCCCGATGCCGGAGAGTCCGGCACCGACGATCAGCACGTCAACGTGTTCAAGAGGCATGAAGTCGAGTCCCTCGGTCGGCTTGATGGTTCACGCGGACGGGCGGTCCGGGCGCGATCTCACCATAGAGCCGGGGCGGGTTGTGACGAAGACCGCGCATGCCGCGGTCTTCGTCAGTCAGGCCGCGCCGGGTGGCTCAGCTGTCTGCCTCGGCCTCGAGCAGGGCGGCCATGGCGCCGCTGCCGCGCTCGATCGTGGAGCGCATGTCGGGGTTGAGGTGGAACGCGGCGCTGTCGTAGTCGTCGGGCAGCGTGCCGCGCAGGTGCAGATCGAGCGCGAGCAGGCGGGGGTAGTAGCCGCCGCCCATGCAGAAGATCGCGTCGTACATCTCGCCGCCGATGTTGTGCGCGTCGAGCGTCGTCGCGTGCTGCACCTCGAGCGTCGTCGTGCCGTCCTGGGCTCCAGGCGAGAGACGCACTTCGATCTCGTCGGCGCCTCCGCCGAGCGAGAGCTTGAGGAGGTGCGGTGCGTCGCACACGACGATCGTGCCCGATCCCATTTTCACCTGCTGGAAGGTGCCGCCCACGCGCAGGTCACCCGTGACGGGGACATACCAACGGCGCAGGCGCTCGGGATTCGTGCAGGCATCCCACAGGTCCGCGACGGTCGTCCGGTAGGTCCGTGTGAACACGGCAACGCGGGCCTGGCCGGCGGGGATCGTCCGGCGACGCAGCTCGGGGTCGGGCTCGTGATAGGTCGTGGTGTCGGTCGTCATGTCTTGCCGCCTTCGGTGTCGGGTGTGGACGTGGATGTGGATGTGCGGCGCGCGCGCTTGCCGCGCGCGATCTCGACGCCGAGGGCGTCGAGGCGCTGGTTCCAGAAGCGTCGATACGGCTGGAGCCATTGATCGACCTCCTCGAGCGGAGCGGCGTCGACGGCGTACAGCCGCCGCGCGCCTGACGCACGCACCGTCGCGAAGCCGTTCTCGCGCAACACGCGCAGGTGCTGTGAGACCGCCGGCTGCGAGATGCCGAACTCGCGCTGGATCACGACGCCGATCTGGCCCGCAGCCTGCTCGCCGTCGGCGAGCAGCTCCACGATGCGCCGGCGCACCGGGTCTCCGAGGATCTCGAACGCGTGCACCGCGTGATCATATCCGTAGTCGCTTATATAAGCATGCACTGATTTCAGATGAGTTACGGCCACCTCTGCCGTCTATGCGTGCACACCGGAAATGAGGAGCTTCATGGCCGACACGGGCGACACCCGGGTGACCGTGGTCATGGTCGTCGACGACGGGAGTGAGGTGATCGTGGGTCACCTGGATGCGCGGAGGCTCGACCTCGCGCTCGTCGACGCCCTCGCCCGGTTGCAGCTCGTCGCCTCGCGCCACGGTTGGCTGATGGACGTGCGAGACCCGCCCGAGGAGCTGTGCGGGCTGCTCGAGTTCCTCGGGCTCGCCGAGGTGCTAGCGCTCGAGGCGCGGAGGGAGGCCGAACGCGGCGAACAGCTCGGGGTAGATGAAGTGGTGCAGCCCCGTGATCCGCCCGCCTGAGTGTTCGAGGACGACGATCGCCCACGGCGCGTAGGCGTCGGGGCCCGCCGGGTTGTAGATGCCGACGGCCGGCCCGCCATTGGCCGACGTGGTGAGCAGCCGAGAGCCCTTGCACTTGATGCCCTGGCCGAGCATGAAGCGGCCGGCCTCTTCCGCGCCGCGGAGCCACAACGGGAAGGGCGGCATCGAGAAGTTGGCGTCCTCGTGCAGGAGCGCGACGAGCGAGGTGATGTCGTACTGCTCGAATGCGTCGACATACCGGGTCAGGAGCTCATGCTGCGCCGGGTCGACCGTCGCAGGGCCGCTGGTGTCGAGATCGAGCGCCTCCAACGTCGCTCGCGCGCGTTGTAGCGCGCTGTTGACCGAGGCGACCGACGTGTCGAGCAACTCGGCCACCTCGCTCGCCTTCCAGCGCAGGACCTCGCGCAGGATGAGCACCGCGCGCTGGCGGGGCGGCAGGTGCTGCAACGCCGCCACGAACGCCAGGCGCAACGTCTCGCGCGAGTCGGCGATCTCGGCCGGGTCGGCGTTCGGTGACAGCACCCGCGAATCCGCGATCGGCTGGACCCATGCGTGCTCGGGCAGACCGGCGCCCAGTGCTGATTCGGCGGTCGACGCAGGCCCGAGGTCCATCGGCCGAGCCCGGCGCTGCGTGCCGTCGAGCATGTCCAGGCACACGTTGTTCGCGATGCGGTAGAGCCATGCCTTCAGCGCCGCATGCGCCTTGAGGCGGTCAACCGCGAGCCAGGCCCGGACCATCGTCTCCTGGACGGCGTCCTCGGCCTCGGACCCCGAGCCGAGCATCCGGTAGCAGTAGCCGGTCAACGCGCGGCGATGCCCCTCGAGCTGCTGGTCGATCGGGGCGCTTGCGTCCGGACTGGTCAGCACGGTGCCATTGTAGGGCGACGAGGCGCTGTGCTCGAACGCATATCCCTGGTCTTCTAGGCGGCGCGGCCAGTGGCCACGCCGCCGAGGTTGCTAGGCGGTCTGCGCCATGTCGTTGGGGCCTTGCTCCACGGCGTCGGGGCTCATCCACATGACCTCCCACAGGTGCCCGTCGAGGTCGTGGAAGCTCCGTCCGTACATGAACCCGTGATCCATCGGTTCGCTCGCGGTCGAGCCCCCGGCACCCAGCGCGGCGTCGGCGAAGGCGTTGACGGCGTCGCGGCTCTCGGCCGAGACGCACAGGATGGCCTCGGTCTGCGCTCGTGCATCGACGACCGGCTTCGTGGTGAACTCGGCGAAGCGCGTCTCGGCGAGCAGCATCACGTAGGCCTGCTCGCTGACGACCATGCAGGCGCACGACTGGTCGGTGAACTTCTGGTCGAAGTCAAAGCCCAGCGCCCGGAAGAACGCGGTCGACGCGGGCAGGTCCTTGACGGGAAGATTGACGAAGATGAGGCGCGAGGCCATGGTGCCCTCCTGGTGTTGGGTGGTGGTGCAGCTGTAGACGAGGCTTGCACTCGGAACTCATCGGTCGTCAGATGAACGTGCGCGATGCGTCACCCGGACCCGCGGCGCCAGGGGCGCCAGCCTGACCGGCTCTGCGGTAGCGGGAGCTCGACGTCGCCGTCGATGAGGTGCTTGGCGAGGTTGAGTGCTTGGGACCACAGGGCCTCGACCACGCGGGCGGTTTCGGCGTCATCGGATTTCTCGCCGGCGCGCAGCGCTTGTGGCCCCTGGTGGCCGACGGGGTCGACGAGCAGGTAGCGGCGCCCGCCGGGCCACGAGACGGACAGCAGGACCACGCCGTCCGAGCGCAGGCCACTGACGAGCTCGACGTCGCCGGCACGGGCGACCACCTCCTCGGTGGCGAGGTCTCGCTCGTCCAACCACGCGGACGGCCAGCGGGGGAACCGGTCGGTCATGTGCCTGATAGTCAACCGGACCGGCGAGATGCGCGTTCACGGTTGCGCGTCCAGCGCGCGCTGGACGAACCGCATCGTCTCCTCGAACACGTGCGTCGGGATCTCGTCCGTGTCACCCCACAGGATCCAGCGCAGGCCGATCATCTCGCCCACGCCCATCAGCGCCCACGCGAGCACCTCGGGGTCGCCGGTCGCGATCTCGCCCCGCGCCATCGCCTCCTGGAGGCCGCTGGCGTAGCCGGCGACGATGCGCTCGTAGTGCCCACGCAGCGCCCGAGGCGACACGAACTCGGCCTGGCGGATCACGCGGTAGAGACCGGGGTGCTCGGCGGTGAAGCGGAAGAACGCCTGGAACCCGAGGCGTTCGGCTTCCCCGCGCGTCCGTCCGTGCGACGCCGCATCGGCCATCGCCTTGCGCACGCGCCGGTTGAGCTCCTCGACGAGCTCGTCGAAGATGTCCTGCTTCCCCGCGAAGTACAGGTAGAACGTCCCGGGCGCGACTCCTGCAGCCTCGGCGACCTTGACGATCGAGGCGTCGTGGTAGCCGAGCTCGGTGAAGACCTGCTCGGCCGCCTCGAGCAGGCGTGTGCGGGTGCGCGCGCCGCGCTCGGTGCGAGCGCCGCGCGGTGGCGCGGTGCCCTCGACACCGCCCGGGGCCCGCGTGTCGCTCAACGCGTCACCCCCGGCGAGAAGCGCTCGCGCAGTTCCCGCTTGAGGAGCTTGCCCGACGCCGAGCGCGGAAGCTCGTCGGCGATGTGCACGACGTGGGGCGCCTTGAATGCGGCCAGGCGCCGGCGGCAGTGCGCGAGCAGGTCCTGCTCGTCGACCGTCGCGCCGGGGTGCACCACGACGATCGCGACGCCCACCTCGCCCCACCGCTCGTCGGGTACGCCGATCACCGCGGCGTCGGCCACAGCCGGATGCTCGTGCAGCGTGGCCTCGACCTCGGCGGGATAGACGTTCTCACCGCCCGAAATGTACATGTCCTTCAGTCGGTCGCGGATGCGGTAGAAGCCCTCGGCGTCGCGCTCGGCGATGTCGCCGGTGTGCAGCCATCCGTCGCGCACGCTGGCGCTCGTACCCTTGGGGTCACGCCAGTACCCGGCGAACACGCCGCGCCCCCGGACGAGCAGCTCGCCGCTGCCGCGACCGTCGATCAGCGCACCCGAGCCGGGGTCCGCGAGCGCCACGTCGACGTGCGGATAGGGCTTGCCCGCCCAGCCGAGCCTGCGCATCGCGTCCTCCGGTGCCAGGCACAGGACGTTGGGGGAGGCCTCGGTGAGGCCGTAGCCCTGGACGATCTCCACGCCGCGGTCGCGCCAGGTGCGCAGCAGCGCCTCGGGCATCGGCGCGCCTCCCACGATCGCCCGGCGCAGGCTCGAGAGGTCGGCGTCGCCGAAGCGCCGCTCGCCGGCCATGAACAGGTAGTGGGCCGGCACCCCCATCATCGTGGTGATCCGCCTGCGCTCGATCAGCTCCAGAGTGCGAGCCGGGTCGAAGCTCGACTCGAGCACGACCGTCGCGCCCTTCCACCAGGCGAGCAGCGGCTGGACGTTCCAGCCACCGACGTGGAACTGCGGGAGCAGCTGCAGGACGACGTCCGTGGCGGCCAGGTCGGCGGTGCGATCGAAGCTGAGATTGGTCCAGAAGCAGTTCCGGTGGGTCAGCCGGGCGCCCTTGGGGCGTCCGGTGGTGCCTGCGGTGTAGAGGAGCAGCAGGTCGTCGTCGTCGGCGGGCACGCTCCGCGGAGTCGTCGCACCGGGCTCGGCGAGCGCGTCCAGCTCGGCGCGCGCGAGCGCCAGCCGCCGCGGTCTCGATGTGGCCGGCTCCAGCGCGGCGTCGGCGAGCGAGTCCTGCTCGGGCTCGACGAAGAGCACGGCGGGCTCGGCGTGCGCCAGCTGATAGGCGAGCTCAGCCGGCGCCAGGCGCCAGCGGAGC
>JAOPZJ010000023.1 GCA_025964155.1 Solirubrobacterales bacterium | reverse complement strand
TGACCATGATCATGCTGTCGCCCGGCGGAATCCAGAGGTCGTCGACCACGCTGGAGTTGTTCAGGGCCTGTTCGAGGACGTGCTGGACGAAGAACCCGTTGCGCATGTTGCCCATGCGTGCGCCCAGCTGACCGGCCATGTCGATGAAGTCGCCGGTGTTGGTCGGCACCGCGCAGCCGCCGAAGATCGGGCCGCGCAGGTAGTTCATGACCTTGCTGCGATCGTGCGTGAAGCCACCGGTGGCGAAGACGACCCCGCGCCGGGCCCGGTAGAGGCGCGAGCCGGATCCGGTCTCGGCCTGCACGCCGATGACCTCGCCCTTGCCGTTGGTCGCGATCTGGGTCACGTGCTGGCCGGTGAGGACCTTGATGCCGGCCTTCCGCGCGTAGGTCGCCAGGCTCGTCATCAGGCTGCTGCCGCCGCCGCCTTCTCCGCCCTCCGGCATCAGGGTGCGTCCGAACGCCGCCTTGTTCTCCGGCAGCTCCGCGTGGTACTCGGGGTGAGTCCACGCGACGTCGCTCGTCTGCCCCGGCCGCAAGGGCGCGATCGCGGACTTGACGACGCCCATGTCCTCTAAGCGCTTGACGACCTCGGAGCCGCGCGCGTAGAAGGTGTCGAGCAGGTCGTAGTGCATCTGGTCCAGACCCAGGATCGGCGACTCGGGGTCGTAGACCGACGGGAAGGCCAGCCGCGACATGAGGGCGATCGCGTCGGCCTTGGGATCCGTGCGGCCCTTCGCGAGCAGGAGGTGGTTGTTCGGGATCCAGTAGGCCCCGCCGGAGCGCGCCGTCGTCCCGCCGATCGCGGGAGCCTTCTCGAGGACGAGCACCTTGACGCCCGTCTTCGCGGCGCCGATCGCCGCCGCGAACGCGGCGCCGCCACCGCCGACCACGATGACGTCGGCCTCGGCGTCGAACGTGCGTCCCGCGGCACGTGCGGCATGTGGGCGGAGCCCGCCTACGATCGCTCCCCCGCCGGCCAGCCCTGCGGCGGCCAGGAGCGACCGTCGCGAAACCCTCGAACCCAGTACGTCGGACATATCTCTCCGTCTACGGTCGGTGACTCACTGGTGGAGATCGCAGCCGTGACGACCGGACTCCCTTTCGCCAATATAGTGAACGAATGGCGTCCGCGAGCAATATTCTGGCGACTGCGGTAGCGTGCGCCTGTCCGCTCGAGTGCTCCAGGAGATCCGAAATGCTGAGCAAGGCCGTCCGAATCACCGTCGCCGCCATGGCCTGTGTCGCCGCCGCCGGGCTCGTCGCGTGCGGTGACAGCGGCTCCGACCAGAGCGCCGCGGTCGCGCTGACGAAGAAGCCCATCAATCCCGAGAACGGTGGCACGCCAGGCGCGCCGTCGACCGGCGGCACGATCGACCGCCCCACCGACGCTTCGACCCCGTCGACGCCGGACGCGACACCGACCGCGACGTCCACCGACAGCCCCGCGAAGCCTGCCGGCGGCGGGTCCTCCGGTGCGGCGAACGCGGCGGGGAAGGCGATCTTCACTCAGACCTGCTCGAGCTGCCACACCCTGGCTGACGCCGGCGCGACGGGTCAGGTCGGCCCCGACCTCGACAAGACCTCGCTCGACCTCACCGCGATCATCGCCAAGGTGACGAAGGGCGGCGGAGGCATGCCGACGTTCGGCGGCACACTGCAACCGGGCGACATCAAGAACGTGGCGTCCTACGTCTCGTCCGTCAAGCGCGGGTAGGAACCCGCGCTCGCGGTGAAGCGCGCCGGTATCTTGGAGACACCGCGTGCCCATAGGGCGACCGCGAATAGCCCTATGTCCTCCGAGTTGCCCGATCCCGCCCTCGGGCGCCGCCTGCGCACGCTCCGCAAGCAGCGCGGGCTGTCCCTCGCCGCCGCCGCCGAGCAGACGGACGTCTCGCCCTCGTTCCTGTCCTTGGTCGAGCGCGGCCGAAGCGACCTCGCCCTCGGCCGGCTCATGCGCCTGCTCGGCCTCTACGGCGCCTCCCTGCTGGACGTCGTGCCCCCGATCGACGTCCCGGACGTCGGCGTTCAGGAGCCCAACGTGATCCGGGCCGGGCACGAGGTCCGGTTCACCTCCCTTGGCGAGCACATCGCCGCGTACCTGCTCGTGCCGGACGCCGCCCGCCCCCTCGTCCCCATGATCTGGGTCTACGAGCCCGGCGGCGCCATGCAGGTCCTACAGGCGAACCCGACCGACATGTTCTCCCACGTCCTCGAGGGCTCGGTCGTGTACGAGAGCAGCGGCAGCGAGCTCGTCCTCGGCCCCGGGGACACGGTCTACGTCCCCGCCGGCGAGAGCTACCGCTACCGCAACGACACCGGCACCACCGCACGTGTCCTGGGGTGCGGCTACCTCCCGGACGCGCCGGTCGACTGAGCGCTGCGGCGCGAGTCGGCGGCTGCGGGGACCGCGAGAGACTGCCCCCTTCTCACCGGACGGTCGAAGGTGAACCCGCCGGTTCGCCTGGCCTGCTGCGGCCCTTCGCCGCGTTACCGGACCGCGGGCTCCGGCTTGCCGCCCGCGAGCTCCCGGCGCAGCGCGGGCAGGACCTCGGTGCCGATGAGGTCGAGCTGCTCGTGGACCACGTGCTCGGGAAGGCCGGCGAAGTCCACGGCGAACAGCTGGCGCTGGAAGTCGCCGAAGTGGTCGCGCTGGCGCAGGATCTGCTCGACGACCTCGTCGGGGCTGCCGACGTTCAGCCCGGTGGTCTCGACGGCCTGCTCGAGGCTGCCGCTGCTGCTGAGGATCGGGTGCGCGTCGTAGCGGGGCCGGAACTCGCGCCACGCGTCCTGGGAGCGCGGGCGCACGTAGATGGCGCCGCCCGCACCGACCACGCCGCCGTCGGGGCCGCCCTCGGGGCCGCGGTACGGATGGTCGGCGAGCTCACGGTAGTGGGCGTACCGCTGGCGGTAGAAATCGACGTAGCGCTCGAAGTACGCGTGCGTCATGAACAGGTTGTTGACGAAGAACCCGTCGCCGAAGTAGGCCGCCTGCTCGGCGATCTCCGGGCTGCGGATCGAGCCGTGCCAGACGAACGGCGGCACGCCGTGCAGCGGCCGGGGCGTGGAGACGAAGCGGGTCAGCGGCGCGCGGAAGCGCCCCTGCCAGGTGACCTCGTCCTCGTCCCACAGGCGCCGCAGCAGCGCGTAGTGCTCGATGGCGAGCGGGATGCCGTCCCGGATGTCGTGGCCGAACCACGGGTAGACCTCGGCGGTGTTGCCGCGCCCCAGCATCAGGTCGACGCGCCCGCCCGCGAGGTGCTGCAGCGTCGCGTAGTCCTCCGCGATCTTCACGGGGTCGTTCGTCGTGATCAGCGTCGTGGACGTCGACAGCGTGATCCGCTCGGTCTTCGCCGCGACATAGGCGAGCAGCGTCGTCGGCGAACTGGGGATGAACGGCGGGTTGTGGTGCTCGCCGATCGCGTAGACGTCGAAGCCGGCGTCCTCCGCGTGCTTGGCGACACGGGCGACGCCGGTGATGCGCTCGTGCTCGGTCTGCGTCCGGCCGGTGGTGACGTCGGGGTGCAGGTCGCCGACGCCGAAGATCCCAAGTTCCATAGTGAGATCACTGTAGCAACAACCGGACCGTGGTCCGATTAGTACTCATCGTTGTCGGGGAACTCACGCACCCGGAGGTGCGCTGCGCCCACTGCGGCGGCGCGCTCCACGGCGGCCAAATCGACGTCCTCCGCGGTCCGGGGCTGCCTTCACCTCCCGGGTGGCTCACGCCGCGCCGACCGGCGGTCCGAGTTCTTTCGACCGTTGGGCCTTGCAATCCTTGGGCCCGGATGTATACGGTAGGACTCGAATTGGATCCGATCTGGCCTCAGTCATGACCAACCTCTTAGAAACCGCTTCGGCGACCGACTCCACGCAGGGCAGCGGCGTCGTCGCGCGCGGCCTGTCGATGCACTACGAGCGCATCGTCGGTCGTGACCGCGTCCGCACCCGGGCGCTGGACGACGTCAGCTTCGATGTCCGGCCGCAGGAGTTCGTGTCGATCATCGGCCCGTCGGGCTGCGGCAAGAGCACCGTCGTCCGCATCGCCGCGGGGCTGCAGCGGCCGACGTCCGGTGAGCTGCTCGTCGGGGACCAGCCGGTCCGCGGCCCCGGCGACGACCGGGCGACCGTCTTCCAGTCGCCGGGCCTGTTCCCGTGGCGCACCGTCATCAACAACGTGTGCATGCCGCTCGAGCTCGCCGGGATCGACAAGAAGACCCGCCAGGCACGCGCGATGGAGTACATCGAGCTCGTCGGCCTGGCCGGCTTCCGCGACCACTACCCGCGCGAGCTGTCCGGCGGGATGCAGCAGCGTGTCGGCCTGGCGCGGGCGCTCGCGGTCCGCCCCCGCGTGCTGCTCATGGACGAGCCGTTCGGGAACCTCGACGCCATCAGCCGCGAGCGGATGCAGGACGAGCTGCTGCGCATCTGGGAGCACATGAAGACGACGGTCATCTTCATCACACACGCGATCGACGAGGCGATCCTGCTCTCCGATCGCGTGCTCGTGATGGGGCCCGGGCGCATCGTGCACGAGGTGACGATCGACCTGCCGCGCCCCCGCTCACGGCACGACCTGCTGTCCGACACGCGGACGCTCGGGCTGATGCGTGAGCTCGAGGCCCGGCTCGCCGGCAAGGAGAACGTCTCATGAGCAGCATGGAAGCCCTCGCCCAGACCATCGTCGAGCGCGAGCGCCTGTCCCGGAGCACGGTCCTGCGCCGCAGCATCCTCTCGCGGGACCGCCTGATCCAGGTGTCGTTCATCGCCCTGATCCTGGTCGGGTGGCAGCTGCTCGGCAACCACGAGGGCGACTTCTTCCTCGCGCCGCCGACGTCGGTCTTCCGCACGGCGGTCGACGAGATCCCGACCTCGCACTTCTGGTCGCTGCTCGGCGAGACGTCCAAGGGGATCGCGCTCGGCTTTGTCATCGCCGCGGTGCTCGGGGTGATCATCGGGATCCTGATGGGCACCTACCGGTCGGTTGCGACCGCGCTGAACCCCATCATCTCCGCGGGCTACGTGATCCCGGAGGCGGCCATCGTGCCGCTGCTGATCGTCTGGTTCGGCCTCGGCAACTCACCGCGCGTGATCGCCGTCGTGCTGTTCGCGATCTTCGAGATCATCGTCACCGCGTACACGGGCGTGCGCAACGCCGACGCGATGCTGAACGACGTCGGGCGCTCCTTCGGCGCCTCGCCGCGGCAGCTGTTCGTGAAGGTCACGATGCCGGGCGCGCTCCCTTTCATCTTCGCCGGGCTGCGCATCGGTGCTGCGCGAGCGGTCAAAGGCATGGTCGTCGCGGAGTTGCTGTTTGCGGCGACCGGCATCGGCGGGGCGATTCAGCTCTCCGCCAATGCGTTCAGGACGGACCGGGTCATGTTCTACGTCGTCGTCGTCACCGTCATCGGAGTCTCGTTCTCGAGCGCCGTCCAGCTGATCGAACGGCTGTGGATGCGCTCGTGGCACGAGAGCTACCGCCAACAGACCTAAGGGATGGACCACATGAAGAAGAGCATCGCCGCATTCATCGTCGGCGTGGTAGCGGTTGGGCTGAGTGCCTGCGGATCGAATGATCCGGGCAGCAGCTCCACCCCGGCGTCGTCGTCGGGCGCAGCCGCGTCGGCGCCGTCGACCGATGGCATCAAGGTCGCCTACGCGTCCGCCCTTGACCCGAACGACGTCGCCGACCAGTTCGGCCTCAAGG
>JAOPZJ010000448.1 GCA_025964155.1 Solirubrobacterales bacterium | reverse complement strand
GCCGACGACCTGATCGACCGTGCGTGACCACTCGCGATACTGCTCGCGCGTCACGCCGTCGGCGAGATCGTAGGTGATGATGACCATGGTCATGGGGTCGGCTCCTGGTGGTAGAGGAGGGCGGCAGCCCCCGGGGACACATAGCCTGCGCGGACGTCGTCGGCGCGGGCCCGCGGATCGCGGTGGCGCGGGTCGCCGTACCCGCCGCCGCCGCCCTGCAGCGAGACGAACACGTCGCCGGCGCGGAGCGCGAGGTTGGCGAACTTCGACGGCGAGGGCAGGTCGTACGCCTCCTGGATCGTGGTCCGGACGCCGTCGCGCTCGATGGCGAAACCGTTCGGGGCGCCCTCACCGGCGCCGGCCAGGCCGTGCGCGCCGATCCCGTGATGGCCGGAGATCGCCGAGAGGCGCGTCGGGACCTCGACCTGGATGCGCCGCTCGGTCCCCAGCCCTCCGCGCCACTGCCCGGCTCCGCCGGAGTCCTCCCGCAGGGAGTATTCGAGGTAGCGGATCGGGTAGCGGGCTTCCCAGGCCTCGCAGGACTCGTTTTTGGAGTTGGCCATCAGGTGCCACATGGCGCTGTTGCCGTCCCCGCCCGGCCAGGCGCCGCAGCCGCCGGACTGGTAGCTGTACCAGAGGAACTCGCCGCCCTCGCGGTCCTTACCGCCGCCGGTCGCGTTCTGGCCGGTGGAGTAGGAGCCGGCCACCGCCCGATCGGGCAGCAGCTCGGCCAGTGCTCGCATGACGGTCTCCATCGCGCGGTCGGCCGGGTCGGCCGTCGTCCCGAAGGTCGGGGCGGGATAGACGGGGTTCACCATGCTGCCGAGCGGGGCGCGGACCTCGATCAGCTCGGTCAGTCCCGCGTTCAACGGCAGGTCGGGGTCGAGCATCGCGATGAGCGAGCCGATGACGGCCGCGCGCGTGCAGGCGAAGGTGCAGTTGATCGGGGCGTCGGCCTGCACGGAGGTGCCCTCGAAGTCGGCGAGCACGCTGCCGTCAGGGCGCTTGGCGATCCGCACGCGGATCGGGAACGGGCCGCCGCCGCGGCCGTCGTCCTCCATGACGTCCTCGCCGGTGGCCTCCCCCTCCGGCATCGCCTCCAGCGCGGCGAGGAAGCGCCGGCGTGTGTAGGAGATCGCCGCGTCGACCGCGGCGTCCAGGCCCTCGGGACCGTGCCGGTCCACGAGGGCGGCGATCCGCCGCTCGGCCGCGATGCTCGAGGCGATCTGCGCCTGCAGATCCCCCCAGCACTGGCGCGAGAGGCGCACGTTGCGCAACACGAGCTGCTGGATGTCCTCCTGGAGCACGCCGGCCCTGTACAGACAGACGGACGGCAGCAGCAGGCCCTCCTGGACGACGTCCTCCGCCACGCCGGACCAGCCGCCCGGGGCCATACCGCCGACGTCGCTCCAATGGCCACGATTCGCGGCGAAGCCGACGAGGCGACCGGCGGCGAACATCGGGCGCACACAGCAGACATCGGCCTGGTGCGTGCCGCCGTCGTAGGGGTCGTTGTGCAGGTAGACGTCGCCCGGGGCGAACACCCCGCCGGCGCGGGTGATGACGGCAGCGATCGCGCCCTCCAGGCCGCCCGCGTGCACGCCGACGCCCTGGTCCTGGGCGATCATGCGGCCGCCGGCGTCGAAGATGCCGCAGGTGAAGTCCTCGCCGTGGCAGAAGCAGGTCGAGTACGCCGTTCGCGTCGTGGTGAGCACCATCTCCTTGACGGTGCTGACCAGGTAGGAGCGCAGGATCTCGGCGGTGAACGCGTCGGTTGCCGGCGAGGCGGTGGTCAGGGTCTCTGCGCTCATGCGGAGGTCTCCCGGTGGAGGACGAGGTGGCCGGCGCTGACGCGGGCGCGCGCACCGGGTGGGACGACGGTGACGGTGGACTCCTCCTCCACGAGCAGCGGACCGAGGCGGCCCTCCGACCCGAGCGCGGCACGGGTGAGCACGGGGACCTCGGCGTCGTAGAGCGGCAGCGGGCGCGTCGAGGACCGCGCGACCTCGGCGCCGACGGCGGCCGTGCCGCCGATGGCCATCCCGGGGCGGGCACCGACGAGCGTCACCCAGCAGTCGACGACCTGGACCGGATCGTCCAGGCGGGTCCCGAAACGCTGCTCGTGCTCGGTCTCAAAGCGCTCGGTGAGTGTCTCGGGGGAGCCGGCAACGGGCAGGGCGAGCTCGTGCCACTGGTCCTCGTAGCGCAGCCCGACCCAGCGCTCCTCCACCAGCTCGGGCACGTCGGTCCCGGCCAGCCTTCCCGCCGCCTCGGCGGCGAGCTCGGCGAAGATGGCCTCGACCTCCGGCGTCGCCAGGGCCTCCACGCGGGTGAGCAGCGCCCGCGTCTCGCTGACGCGCATGTCGGCGGTCAGCAGGCCGACGGCGGACAGGACGCTGCAGTGCGCGGGTACAACGACGGTCGCGATGTCGAGCTCGGCGGCGACGCCCGCCGCGTGCTGCGGGCCGGCGCCGCCGAACGCGATCAGCGCGCAGCTGCGCGGATCGATGCCGTGGCGAACCGTCACCTGGCGCACCGCCTGCGCCATGTTCGCGTTGACCGCCGCGTGCATCGCACGGGCCAGGTCGACCGGGCCGGTCTGGAACGCCGCGCCGAGGGTCGCCAGCGCCGCCTCGGCGGCAGCGGCGTCGAGGCCGAGCCGGCCGCCGAGCAAGCCGTCCTCGCCGAGGATGCCGAGCAGGAGGTTCGCGTCGGTCACGGTCGGCTCGGTGCCGCCGCGGCCGTAGCAGGCCGGACCGGGCGCGGCACCGGCGCTGCGCGGGCCGACGCCCAGCAGGCCGAGCTTGCTCTTCGCGGCGATGCTGCCGCCGCCGGCGCCGATCTCG
>JAOPZJ010000417.1 GCA_025964155.1 Solirubrobacterales bacterium | reverse complement strand
CGGCATCCCCGGAGACTCGGGCAGCGCCTTCCACGACCGCTCCGGCCGGGCGCTCGGCGTCCTGAGCACCCTGGCGCTCGCACCGCTGCCGTCCTCCAACGGGGTCGGCGATCTTGCGCACGAGCTGGCCTACCTGAACAGGACGACGGCGCTTGGTGAGGCGCTCTCGCTCGGCACCGTGGCGTTCCGCGGGCCGCTGTTGTAGCGAGCACCGGCACCTCGGTCGTGCCGCGTCACCGACGGGGCCGGATCTTCTCCGACCCCGTTGGTAGGATTGACGTCGATGATCTTCACGACCAAGGCGGAGTACGGCGTCCGACTGCTCGTCGAGCTCGGACGTCACGGGGCCGAGCAACCGGTCTCCCTTAAGGCGATCGCTGCCGCCGAGGGCTTGCCGCTGGCGTATCTGGAGCGCATCGTCGCCCTCTTGAAGAAGGCCGAGCTCGTCGAATCCACCCGTGGCGCCCACGGCGGATATCGCCTGACGCGCGATCCGGCCGACGTCCACATGGACGAGGTGATCATCGCGCTCGAAGGCGCGGTGGCGCCGATGACGTGCTTCGTGGATGACACCGACAGCCCCCGCGTGCTGTGCTCCCACGAGGCCGACAGCGGTCAAGGGTGCGCCACGAAGCTCCTGTGGATGCGCGTGCAGGGCGGGGTCATGGAGAAGCTCTCCCAGACGACGCTCGCCGAGCTCGTCGCCTTCGCGTCCCGTGAACCGATCACCCGCCATGACCGCGAGACCCTCACCAGCGGCGGCTGAGCATCGAACCATTCCGAAGACCCGACTCCCCCGAAAGCGACACCTGACACAGATGACCCAGCTCGAGATCCGCAACCTCCACGTCCAGGCCGATGACAAGCAGATCCTGCGCGGCGTGGACCTCCTCGTCAAGCCGCACGAGATCCACGCCCTCATGGGTCCCAACGGCTCGGGCAAGTCGACCCTCGCCAACGCGATCATGGGTCACCCGTCGCTGGAGGTGACGGAGGGCCAGATCCTGTTCGGCGGTGAGGACATCACCGCGGCCTCCCCCGACGAGCGCGCCCAGCTCGGCCTCTTCATGGCCTTCCAGTACCCCGTGGCAATCCCCGGCGTCACGATCGCCAAGTACCTGCGCACCGTCATGAACGCCCACCGTGTGGCCCGCGGGGAGGACGAGATCTCCCTCAAGGAGTTCCGCAAGACCGTCGAGCAGGCCATGGCCCTGTGCAAGGTGCCCAAGACATGGTCCTCGCGCTATCTGAACGACGGCTTCTCCGGTGGCGAGAAGAAGCGCCTGGAGACCCTCCAGCTTGCCCTGCAGCGCCCGAAGACCGCGATCCTGGACGAGACCGACTCGGGCCTGGACATCGACGCGCTGAACACCATCGCCGAGGGCGTCAACGAGGTCGCCCGCGAGGCCGGCACCAGCGTCCTGATCATCACTCACTACCAGCGCATCCTGCACCTGGTGAAGCCCGACCGCGTCTCGATCCTGTTCGAGGGCCGCGTCGTCCAGGAGGGCGGTCCGGAGCTCGTCGATCGCCTCGAAGCCGAGGGCTACGGCTGGGTCGAGGAGCAGGTCGCGGCGTCGGCATGACTTCGGTTTCCGTCGCCTCCGAAGGGCTGGACACCGCCGGCGCGTTCCCGACGCTTGAGCGCGACGGGCTCGTGTACCTGGACAGCGCCGCGACGTCGCAGACCCCGCTGGCCGTCATGGCGGCGATGGACGACTACTACCGATTCCACCGCGCGTCGGTGCACCGGGGCGTCTACGCCCTCGCTCAGGAGGCGACCGACCTGTACGAGGGCGCGCGCGCCAAGGCGGCGGCCTTCGTCGGCTGGGGCGTGGACGAGACGATCTTCACGCGGAACGCCTCCGAGGCGACGAACCTCGTGGCCTATACCTGGGCCCGCACGACCCTGAAGCCGGGGGACCGGATCCTCATCACGGAGATGGAGCACCACTCCAACATCGTGCCGTGGCAGCTCGCGTGCGAGATGACCGGCGCGAGCATCGCCGCCGTCCCCGTCCTGGACGACGGGCGGCTCGACATGGACGCGCTGGACGCCGAGCTCGCCGTCGGTGACGTCAAGCTCGTCGCCGTCGCCCACGTCTCGAACGTCCTGGGAACGGTCAACCCGGTGGCCGACATCGTCGCCCGGGCACACGCGGCCGGCGCCGTCGTCCTGGTGGACGGCACGCAGGCGGTGCCGCAGCTGCCGGTCGACGCGGCCGCGATCGACGCGGACTTCTACGTGTGGACCGCGCACAAGGCGTACGGCCCGACCGGGATCGGCGTCCTGCACGGCCGTCGCGAGCTGCTGGAGTCGATGCCGCCGTTCATCGGTGGCGGGCACATGATCAGCAAGGTGACGCTGGCGCGGTCTGAGTGGGCGGAGATCCCGTCGAAGTTCGAGGCCGGGACCGGGCCGATCGCCGAGGCCATCGGCATGGGCGCCGCGCTGGACTTCATCGCGGGCCTGGGCGGCATCGACGCCGTCCGCGCGCACGAGTCCGGGGTCACGGCCTACGCGCTGGAGCGCCTGGCCACGGTGCCCGGCCTGACGATCCACGGGCCGGCCGCCGCCGCCGACCGCGGCGCGCTCGTCTCCTTCCACCTGGACTGCGCGCACCCGCATGACGTCGCCGAGATCCTCGGCCGCCAGGGCGTCTGCGTCCGGGCCGGACACCACTGCGCCCAGCCGCTGATGCGGCGCCTGGGCATCGCGGCGAGCACCCGCGCCTCCTTCGGCGTGCACAACACGAACTCGGACGTGGACCGCATGGTCGACGGCCTGGACCGCGTGATCGAGCTCTTCGGCGACTGAGGCTTTCGCGTGAGCCGGTCCGCGGGTTGAGACCACCACCACCACGGTGGTGAATCCGCGCATCGGGTGCGCCGGCGGTGGTCAGCCCTGCGGCGTGTCCTCGTCGTGGCCGGGGTGGCCCTGCACCGCGCGCCACGACTTCAGGAGTGAGGCGCCCGCGCCGGGTCCCTACAGTGGACGGCTATGGACGACATGTACCGCGAGGAGATCCTCCAGCACTACAAGCGGCCCCACAACTGGGGCCCGATGGAGGAGCCGGACCTCGAGGCCGAGGACAACAACCCGCTGTGCGGGGACGAGCTGAAGGTCATGCTGCGGGTCGGGGACGACGGCACGATCAAGGACATCCGCTTCGACGGGCACGGCTGCGCGATCTCGCAGGCGTCGGCGTCGATGGCGTCCGACGAGGTCAAGGGCATGAAGGTCGATGACCTGCTGGGGCTCGACAAGTCGTTCGTCCTGGACCTGCTGGGCATCGACATTTCCGCGACACGCATGAAGTGCGCGCTGCTGTCCCTCAAGGTGCTGAAGTCCGCCGGACTCGGCGGCGCGAGCGCCGACTGGGAAACCGGGACCGCGGAGGCCGTCAGGCCGGCCGGCGGGGCCGCCGGGCTCTAGTCCCTGCGATGGACCGGTTGCAACGGGCAGTCGCCGGGTGGGTCGGGCCGGTCCTGTACGTCCTGCCGATCCTCGAGGTGTGGCTGCTGTCCCGGATGAGCAAGGACGGGGCCGACGCGTTCCTCGTGATCCTGCAGGTGCTGTGGGGCGTGTGCCTGGCGGTCGCGGGGACCGTCTGCGTGCGCCGTGCGCGCCGGGCCGGGTCCGAGGCCGAGCCTCATGCGCCGGACGATGGCGCGGACCCGGCCACGTCACCGTCCCGCGTCACGCCCCGGTCGCTGCCGACGCCGCGGCGCCGCGGCAATCACTAGCGGACGCCCTCCAGACGGCTCGGTCAACCGCCCGACGTCTTTGGCGCAGGGTGCTGGCGCTTGTGGCGCTGGCGCGATTGAGCTTGCCTGGTTCACGTCCGAGAGGAGCGGCAACGCGCCAGCTACATGGATGACAATCCCACGCCCATATCAGTAGCCCAGGCGGTCCAGCACGCTGGACTTCTGCGGCTGCTTCTTCGCCTTCTTGTCAGTGTTCTTGCGCTCGGCCGCCTCTTCGCCGGCGGGCGCGGCGGGCGCGCCGCCGCCGAACGCGGCCAGGATCGCCGGGTCCATGCGCACCTGTGCGCTGACGTGGCCGTCGCGCGCCTTGGCCATGTCCTCCTTGGAGATCCGGTCGTCGCGGTTGGCGCGCTCCTTCTGGCGCTTGGCGCGGTCCTCGTCGCGGCGCTTGGCGTTGCGCACCCAGGACTGGCGCGCGGCGGCGTCCTCCTTGGAGAGCGTGAGCGTCCACAGGTCCTGGACCTCGGCGATGGCGATCTGCTGGGCGGCGAGGGCCTTGCCGATCTTGCCGGCGCTCAGTGAGCCGGCGGATATGGCGCGGGCGCGAACGCGGAAGTCGCCGTCGGCGGCGACGATCTCCGAAAGCTGGTCGCGCTCCTTCGGGGCGAGCGCGCCGAAGGCATCCTTCAGCGCCTGGCGCTTGCCGTGGATCTCCACGATGGTGCGAGCGGCGTCGCGCAACTCGTCGAAGGGCAGCGGTCCCTTCTCGCGCGGAGGCCGGGCCGGGCGGTTCGGCTTGCGCTGTCCGCCCTTGCCGCCGCCTTGGCGGCGCTGGCCACCGCCGCCGACCGGAACACCCTCACCGGACGGGGTCAGGTCGACGGTCTGCACGCCGTCGACGTTGGCGGCCTTGACGCCCCAGGCCTTGGCGACCTTGCTGCCACCGCCGCCACGGGAGCGACGGCGCTTGGGTTTGTCGCCGGTGGGTGCGCCGCCTGCGGGCGCGGGGGAGCCTTCGGCGGGGGCGCCTTGCGCGGCGGGTGCGTCGGTGGCCGCCGCGTCGCCCTCGGTTGCCGGGGCGTCGGCGGGC
>JAOPZJ010000257.1 GCA_025964155.1 Solirubrobacterales bacterium | reverse complement strand
CGAGCGCCGCGGCGGTGGCGACTGCGTCCCGTCCGGCCCGCCCGCTCCACAATCGGCCCCCCGGCGCGGCAGCGGGCGCGAGGGGGGTCCCGCCCGCGGGCGGCGTGACGCGGCTCGCCATCGTCAGGTCACCTCCGCGATGTCGGGGACCGCGGCCAGCAGGTCGCGGGTGTACTCGTGCGCGGGCGCGGCGAAGAGCTGGGACGCGGGCGCGTACTCGACGATCTGCCCGCGCTGCATGACCGCCACGTCGTCGGCCACCGCACGGGCGGCGGCAAGGTCGTGGGTCACGAAGAGCAGCGCGATCCCGAGCGTCTGGCGCAGGTGGCAGAGGAGGTTCAGGACCTGCGCGGCCAGCGACACGTCCAGCGCCGAGACCGGCTCGTCGCACGCCAGCAGCGCCGGCGGCACGGCGATGGCACGCGCGATCGCCGCTCGCTGGCGCTGCCCGCCCGACAGCTTGCGCGGGACGGCGGTGGCGGCCTCGACCGGCAGCCCGACGGCCTCGAGCGTCGCGTGCACGCGCGCGGTCCGCTCCTCCTTGGGGACGCCCAGCGCCGCCAGGCGCTCGGCGATCAGCTCGCCGATCGGCATCCACGGCGTCAGCGACGCGCCGGCATCCTGGAAGATCATCTGCGGCGGCGCGCCCGTGCCGACGCTGATCGAGCCCGCGGTCGGCTCGACGAGCCCGACGACCATCCGCAGCAGCGTGCTCTTGCCCGAGCCGGACTCGCCGACGAGCGCCAGCGAGCCACCGGCGGGAACCTGCAGCGAGACGCCGTCGACCGCGCGCAGCGGCTCGGGCCGCGCGGCGAAGAGGTGGGCCTTGGGGCGCGCGAACTCCTTCACCGCGCCGCTGACGATGAGCGCGGGCTCCGGCGGGACGGCGCGCACCATGGCGGGCGCGTCGGCCGGGGTGGGCGCGACGAGCAGCAGGCGGCTCGGAGTGCCGACGTGCGGCCCACCCTCCGGCCAGCGCCCGAGGATGCCGGGGTGGTGGCACTCGTCCCGGCGTCCAGACGCCAGATGGACGGGGACGGCGGTGTCGCACTGCGCGTCGGCGGCAGGGCAGCGCGGGGCGAACGCGCAGCCGATCGGCGGCATGCGCGGGTCCGGCGGGCGGCCGGGCAGCGTCGGCAGGTCACCGCCGGCGATCGTCCCGTCCAGGCGCGGGCGGCTCGCGAGCAGACCCACGGTGTACGGGTGGCGGGGGCCGCCAAGCACGGCGGCGGCACGGCCGGTCTCCACGATGCGCCCGGCGTACGCGACGGCGATGCGGTCACAGACGCGGGCGGCGACACCGAGGTCGTGCGTGACGAGCAGCATCGCGACGTCGCGCTCGCGCGCCGCCGTCGCCAGCAGGTCCAGGACCTTCGCCTGCACGGTGACGTCGAGCGCGGTCGTCGGTTCGTCGGCGACGATGAGCCGTGGCGAACGGGCCAGCGCCATGGCGATCATCACGCGCTGGCGCAGGCCGCCCGAGAGCTCGTGCGGATAGCAGCGTGCCTTGACGTCGGGCTCCGGGATCCCGGTGTCCGCCAGCAGCTGGTGCACGCGCTCGCGGTCGTCGTCCCCGGCCGCCTCGGCCACCTGACGGCCCACGCGCATCGCGGGGTTGAGCGAGCTCATCGGGTCCTGGAAGACGGCGCCGATGAAGGCGCCGCGGCGGGCGCGGCGCTCGTCCTCGCCCGCGGTCGTCATGTCGATCCCGTCCAGCAGCACACTGCCGCTGAGCACCGGCGTGGGATCCGAGGGCAGCAGGCCCAACGCGGCGAGGCCCAGCACGCTCTTGCCCGATCCGGACTCGCCGACGAGACCGACGATCTCGCCCGGCGCGATCTGCAGCGACGCACCGCGCAGCGCGTGCACGTCGCCCGCCGGCGCCCTGAAGGTCACGTGCAGGTCGCGGACCTCGAGCACCGGCGCGGCGACGGGCGGCGACGCCGCGGCCGGCATCCCGGCCGGGACCGCGATGGGCGTCGCCGTCTTCACGCGGGGGCCACCACGGCGTCGGCGGGAGTCAGCGTGGCGAGCGTCGCCAGCACGTCGTCGCTCGTCACGAGCGCGTCGCGCTGCAGGTAGGCCATCGCGTTCAGCGAGGCCGCGTGCGCCTCCGGCGAGGAGCCCCCGACGCAGTCGGTGACGACGCGGCAGTGGTAGTCGTGCTGGTGGGCGTCGGCGAACGTGTAGTGCACGCAGACGTCCGTCAGCGCGCCGAGCAGAATGAGCGTCTGGACCCCGTAGGACTTCAGGATGAGCTCCAGCTCGGTGGCGAAGAACGCGGAGTAGCGGCGCTTGCGGATGAGGTACTCGTCGCCCTCCGGGCCGACGCCGTCCGCCAGCTCGGTCGGGCGATCGCCCTCCAGCGCATGGATGCCCTCGACGCCGTCCAGCTCGCGGCCGAAGTCCACGAGCGACCGCTTGTGGACCTCCTGGATGAAGACGGGCGGGATCCCGGCGGCGCGCGCGGCGGCGATGATCGCGCGGATGCGATCGTGGCGCTCGGCGCCCCCGGCCATGATCGGGATGCCGCTGTCCTCGGGCTCGACTTCGCCCTTCTGGACGTCGATGACGATCAGCGCGGTGCGGCCGTGGAGCTGCATCGGAAACCCCCTAGAAATGCGAAATGCCCGGCAGACGAATGTCTCCCGGGCTTTTGTCCCTCCGTGTCAGCGAGGCTATGTGCGGTGCCGCGCCTGCCCTCTCGGACCAGTCCTGCCAGTGCGTGGCAGCGGAACCCTAGGGCGCTGTCCATCTTGCTCGCCGGCGTGGGCGGGCTCTACGCGCAGCGGTCCAAGATCACACCGCGACCTTTGTACACGTGGTCGAGCCGGGGGCTTCCGGACGCGCTTATCCGGAAAGCAGGCTCTTGCGCCGCATCGACCACATCTGCGCCGCACGCTCCAGCTCGAGCGCGGCGTTCCACGCGAGCGCCGGCGGGCCGAGCTCGGTCCGCAGCGACGCGGCCGTCCGGCGGGCCAGGACCGGGTCGTTCCCGGGCCGCGCCGCCAGCTCCAGGGCGGTGGCCTCGACGTCGCCTGCGTCGACGGCCGCCCACGCCAGGCCCAGCTCGGCCGCGCGCTCACCGTCGATGCGCTCCCCGAAAAGCATGAGCGCAGCGGTCGCCTCGCGCGCACCGGTGCGCCCGAGCAGGACGCCGTGGCCGCCGCCCGGGTGCAGGCCGATCGGGATGAAGCCCGACGCGAGGACGGCGTCGCGAGCGACGATCCGCAGGTCGGTCGCCATCGCGAGGTTCATCCCGGCGCCGACGGCGCCGCCGCGGATCGCCGCGATGGTCGGCGCCTTGAGCTGCCCGACGCGCGCGAACGCGTGATAGATGTCGCCCATGCCGTCGAACTGATCGGGGTGCGCGGGGTCCTGCCCGGCCGCCGCGAGCGCTGCCCGGTCACCACCGGCGCAGAAGTATGCGCCCTCACCGCAGACGACGACGGCGCCGATGCCGGGATCGGCGTCCAGGTCGTCGCAGGCCCGCACCATCGACCGCGCCATCTCGACGGTCAGCGCGTTGCGGCGGGCGGGCGCGTCCAGGATCAGGCGCGCCACGCCGCCCTCCTGCTCGACGCGGACATCGACGTACGGGGCGGGCATATGTGGCACGCTACCGATCGTCGTGCCAAGCCCGCTCCGTCACCGTCTGCTGCTCGCCGTCGTCTGCCTATTGCTCGTGCTCGCGGGTGTGATGGCATTCGCGGGTGGGTCCGCGCGTGAGGCCGCCGCGCAGGACGGCCCGGCGGCGACCGCCGTCACCGGCTGTCAGTACACCGCTTCTGGGCAGGTGCGCCGCGGACCGTCCGCGCACAAGCGCGTGGCCCTGACCTTCGACGACGGACCCGCCGCGCTGACGACCTCGGTCCTCACGGTGCTCGAACGCGAGCACGTGCCGGCGACGTTCTTCATCGTCGGCCGCAACGTGGCCGGGCGCGAAGCGACCCTGCGCCGGGCCCTGGCCGACGGCAGCATGCTCGGCAACCACTCCTTCACGCACGTGAGCCTGGCGGCCGCCGACGACGCGGCGCTGCAGGAGATCACCGACACGCAGGCGGCGATCCGCGACGCGACGGGCTTCACCCCGTGCCTCCTGCGCCCGCCGTTCGGGCTCAGCAGCCGCAAGCTCGTGCAGGCCGCCGGGACGGAGAGCCTGAAGAGCATCCTCTGGTCGGTGAACTCCAAGGACTTCACGGAGCCCGGGACGAAGGTCATCAAGAAGCGGGTGCTGGACGGCGTACGCGCGGGCTCGATCGTCCTCATGCACGACGGCGGTGGCCAGCGTCGCCAGACGCTCGCGGCGCTGCCGGACATCATCCGCACGCTCAAGGCGCGCGGGTATCGCTTCGTGACGGTGACGGATCTGCTGGGGCTGAAGCTCGTGCGGGGGTAGATCGGTGACGAACAGGTCGTCCGCGACTGGCTCGCCGCCAAGCAGGCCGGCGACACCGGCGCGATCCGCGCGAACCTGTCTGCCTACGAAGGCGCGCAGGCGATCGGCACCGAACCCGCGGAGTGGTGGTCCGGCGCCGACGCGTTCGCCGAGGCCCACGCTTCCGGAGGCCCTTTCACCGCGGTGCTCGAGCCCGTGGAAGCCCATCGTGAGGGCTCGGTGGCGTGGGCCGCGGTGCGTGGCGTCATCCAGACGGGGGAGCCTGGCGGGCTGCCTGTGCGGCTGACGCTGGTGCTGGCGCAGGAGGGCGACGGCGACTGGCGTGTCGTGCAGTCGCATGCGTCGACGCCCTCTGACGCCTGAATCGCGGGGCAATCAGCGCGGCAGCGGCACGGCCAGCGCCTCCAGGCGCGCCTGCCACGCCGCGGCGCGGCCGGGCGCGGCCGGCGCGGGCTCCGGGGCCGCGCCCGGGCTGATCAGCCAGCCCGTCACCAGCTGGATCCCGTGCAGGGCACTGACGAGCCACGTCTCGCTGTCACGCAGGCGCGCGACCGAGGGGGCTTCCCGGCCGACCTGGACGCCCAACTGCGGCGCGAGCTCGAGGATCAGCGCCCGCGTCACGGAGTCCAGCACGTTCGCGGACCGCGGCAGCAAGCACAGCAGGTCGCCGTCCCACCACAGCGGGCTCGTCCAGATCCCCTCGCTGACGGTGCCGTCCGGGGAGGCGAGCAGCGCCTCGCCGGCGTCCCAGGCCTCGACGGTCGCGCGCAGCGCCAGCTGTCGCGGCAGGTCCGGCCCCTTCACGTGCGGCGCGCGCCGGCGGTCGGGGTAGGGGTGGGCGAAGACGACGACCTCGTGCTGCGGCGCGGGGGCGCGGCGCAGCCACAGGCGCAGCTCGCCGGCGGCCGACACGGGGCCTTGGGAGAGCTCCACGCGCGGGAACCAGCGACCGGCGCGCGGCAGTGCCGCCAAGGCCACGTCCAAGAAGCGCTGCACGTCGATCGGGTCATGTGTCTGCGCGAGGTCGACCGCCTGCGTGAAGCGCGCGCGGTGGCGGTCCAGGCCGCGCACGCGACCCTCGTCCACGAGCCACGAGTCGACGGCCAGATACGCCGAGTCCTGCGGCTCGGACGACGGCGTCTGCCATCGTCCCGTCTGCGGGTTCCACGCCCGCACGCCGGGCTCACCGGGGTCGCTCATGCTCACGCTGCTCATCGACAACCACGATTCCTACACCTTCAACCTCTTCCAGGCGCTGGCGCAGGTGAACGGGGTCGCGCCGCTCGTCGTGCGCAACGACGAGCGCAGCTGGGAGGAGGTCGAGCGCTGGGCCTTCGACAACCTCGTCCTGTCGCCGGGGCCTGGCCATCCCGGCCGCGCCCGCGACTTCGGCATCTGCGCCGCGGCCCTGAGGCACGCCGACGTGCCGATCCTCGGCGTCTGCCTGGGCCATCAGGGCCTGGCGTACGGCGAAGGCGGCCTCGTCGCGGAGGCCGACGAGCCGGTCCACGGGCGCCTGAGCCGCATCTTCCACGACGGGGCGGGGCTCTTCGCCGGCATCCCGCAGGGCTTCCTCGCCGTGCGGTACCACTCGCTCGCGGTGCGGACGGTGCCACCGTCGCTGCGCACCACCGCCTGGACGCAGGACGGCGTCGTCATGGGCCTCACCGACCCGGCGCGCCCCCGCTACGGCGTGCAGTTCCACCCCGAGTCGGTGGCCTCGGAGTACGGCGACACGCTGCTGACCAACTTCCGTGACCTGACGCGGGCGCATGCCTCGGGCCGACGCGGCGACGGCCCACGGCCCCGCGGACGGGTCCCCGCTCCGGCGCCCACGGCGTCCGCACCGCCGCCGGCGCCCGCCCCGGCCGTCGAGGTGCACCTGCGCCGCATCCCGCACCCACCGGACGCCGAGGCGGTCTTCGTCGAGCTCTTCGCCGACGCGCCGGATGCCTTCTGGCTGGACTCGAGCCTCGCGAAAGCCGCGGTCTCGCGCTTCTCCTTCATGGGCGACGCGAGCGGGCCGCTGGCGACCGTGATCACGCACGACGCCGTGCGCTCGTCGATCACCGAGCGCACGGCCGACGGCACGGTGCGCGAGACCCGTGGCGATCTGTTGGCGCACCTGTCCGAGCGCCTGCGCGAGCTGCGCTGCGACGCGCCGGGCGCGCCCTTCCAGCTCACCGGCGGGTACGTCGGCTGGCTGGGGTACGAGCTCCACGGCGACGGCGGGCCCGACCGTCCGGCGATCCATGCCGGCGACCTGCCCGACGCCGGCCTCATCCTCGCCGACCGCCTGCTCGCCTTCGACCACGAGAGCGGCGAGCTGCACCTCGCCTGCGTCACGCCCCTCCACGACACGGCGGCGGCCACCGCCTGGCTGGACGCGAC
>JAOPZJ010000256.1 GCA_025964155.1 Solirubrobacterales bacterium | reverse complement strand
CCGAGGAAGGTGGCGGGGGCAGGCCTGCGCGGGCGAACATCCGCGCTGCCGGGGTCTGGAGCGCGGGCGCGTGCTCGGCCGCCCAGGCCAGCGCCTCCGAGGGCGGCGCGTCGCACGCGATCGCGCCGTCGTCGAGCACGACCATCCGGTCGGCGTGGGCCAGGCAGCGCTCGAGCCGGTGCTCGGCCAGCACGACGGCGGTTCCCCACTCCTCATTCAGCCGCCGCAGCAGCCAGACGAGCTCGTCGCCGGCGACCGGGTCCAGCTGCGAGGTCGGCTCGTCGAGGAGCACGATCTGCGGGCGCCCGGCGTCTGCAGCGTCGGCTCGTGCTGTCCGGCCCAGGCGAGGAACGCGCTGGGCGCCGCATCGCAGACGATCGCACCGTCGTCCAGGACGACGACGCGGTCCGCGGCGCCCAGACAGCGCTCCAGGCGGTGCTCGGCGAGCACGACGGTCGTCCCCCATTCCTCGTTCAGGCGCCGCAGCAGCCAGACGAGCTCGTCGCCGGCGACCGGGTCCAGCTGTGACGTGGGCTCGTCCAGCAGCACGAGCTGCGGCCGCCCGGCCAGCGCCGCGCCGAGCGCCACGCGCTGCAGCTCGCCGCCCGAGAGCTCGTGCGTGGGCCGGTCCAGCAGCGTCTCGATGCCGAGCGCGAGCGCGACCTCCTCCACCCCGCGGGCGACGGCCGCGCTGCCGTGGCCGTGGTTCTCCAGCGGAAAAGCGAGCTCCGCGCGCACGCTGCCGAGCACGGCCTGCGTCTCGGGATCCTGGAACAGCGAGCCGCAGACCGCCGCCAGTGCCGCGGGGTGATGGTCACGCGTGTCCAGGCCGCCGGTGCGGACGGTGCCCGCGAAGGTCCCGCCGTGGAAGTGGGGCACGAGACCGCACGCGGCCCGCAGCAGCGTCGACTTCCCGCACGCCGACAGCCCGGCGAGGACGACGAATTCGCCGCGCGCGACCGTAAGCGTCACGTCGCGCAGTGCCGGTGCGCCGGCGCCCGGATAGGTGTAGGTCAGGGCCTCGACGGCCAGCGCCGGGGTGCTCACCCGATGCCCCGGCGGTCGGTGAACGGGAGCAGAGCGGCGCCGAGCAGCACGACGACGAGAACGACCTCGGGCAGGCCGAGCGTCAGGTGCAGGGTCGGGTACGCGCCGAAGTCGGCGACCTCGGTCGCGAGTACCCAGACGGTGAGGCCGGTGATGACGGCGGCGGCGGCCGCGAACGCGCGGTCATGACGCGACCACGGCTCGCGGAGGCGGGCCACCCGACCGACGTCCAGCCCGTAGCCGCGTACCTCGAGCGTCGCGGCCACGTCGACCGCCCGGTCCAGGGCCCCGGAGCTGACCGCGCGCACGACGGCCAGGCGCGCGAGCGGCCCGGTGCCTCCGCCGTCGGCCCGGCAGCGGCGCGCCTCCTCGAGGCGCCGCGCGTCGCGGGTGAGCACCGGGATCAGGCGCGTGGCGAGCACGGCGGTCATCGCCGAGTGCATCGAGACGTGGCGCAGGAGACGCAGGAGCTCGTCCGGGTCGACCGCCGCGCTGAAGAGCGCGAAGCCCAGCATCACGACGAGGACCCGGGCGCCGAGCACGAGCCCGTAGACGAGCGCCTCGACGGTCAGGTCGACCTGCCCGAACGGCGGCACCTCCCCGAGGCGCGCGAAGACCGTCAGGCCCTCGCGCACGACGAACGGGTTGATGAGCGCGAAGAACAGCGCCAGCGGCAGCGCGAACCGCGCGGTGCGCCACAGGTCCGGGCCGACGCCCGCACCGAGCCCCGCCCCGAGGACGGCCAGCGCGATCGCGGCGAGGACGAGCGGGTGCTCCACGAGCATCCCGGCCGCCGCCAGCGCCAGGCAGTACGCCGAGGCGGCGCCGGCGCGCGCGGCGTGCAGCGGGCTGGCCACCCGCCGGTGGATCATCGCCCGGGTGCCACTTCGGGGACCGCGACCGCCCGTCCCGCGTCCACGGCGAGTGCGAAGTGGTCCTTCAGGTTGCCCTGGTCCATCGCCCGTGAGGCCGCCGCCACCCCGGCGACGTCGACCGCGGTGACGATCCACACCGGCTGGCCGTCCTCCAGGCGGGTGGCGGCGATGAGGCCGTCACCGGGCCCGAGCGTCCGGGTGGTGCGCCCGCGGGGGTCGAGGATCGCGATCGAGCGCCCGTTCTTCGCCGGCCGGGCGTAGACGCCGCTGGCCTGCGGGCCGGACTCGAGCAGCCGGGCGGTGTCGTCGTCGCGGATCCGCTCCCACGGCCCGACGATGATGCGGAGCGTCTCCTTGGTGATCGACTGCTGCAGGCCGCCCTGGGCGGCGAACACGCCGGCAGCCGTCATCGCGTCCTGCACGGTCTGACATGCGGGGATGTCGGCCGGCGTGCACTCGACGCGCACCGGCAGCTTCTTGCCGTCCACCCCGGACCGGAACGGCGCCGGAAAGGACCCGACGACGGCCGGGATGCGGTTCGTCGCGGCCCAGTCGTGGTGGTCCCACCAGATCATGTCGGTCTTGCGGACCTTCGTGGCGGTGGCGCCCTTGCCGGCCTCGACCCCGTTGACGTAGTAGAACCAGTCCACCGGCCGCCCGGCGGTCGTCCCGCCGCTGATGCCGTTGATGGTCTGCACGAACCCGCCGCCGTAGCGTGTCTTCACCTTCAGGTTGCGCGACAGCATGCGCATCACGGTGTCCGAGCCGCCGAGCTGCGGCTGCGGCAGGTCGGCGAGCGGCCGTGTGCCGAAGTCCTGCGTCACCACGAGCTGGGCCCCGGTGGGGCTGCCTCCCGAGCCCAGCCCGCAGCCGGCGACCACGATGGCCGTCAGTGGGAGGCAGATGAGGCTCAGGACCCGGCGGCGCATCACAGGCTCACGTGACGACGAACACGATGCGATCGCGCCCGCGGGCGCTGATGGCGGAGACGTTCCCGGCCTTGTCGACGACCTGCACGTCGAGCACGTAGCGGCCCCGCGGCAGGTCGAAGGGCAGCAGGTAGGACCAGTCCGCGCGGTCGCCGATCGAGAAGAACCGCCGCCCGGTGGCGCCGCAGACGGTCGTCTTGACGAACCGCTCAACGGTGCCGCTGTAGTACGAGCACCGGGGCCCGAGCGTCCTGGTCAGGCGCAGGCGCACGTCCTTCAGTCCGGCGGGGTCTGCGTCCACCTTGCCGGCCAGCGTCCTCGGCGCGTGGCCGCGAAGGAAATGCGCCTGCTCCTTCAAGCCCGTGACGGCGACGGTCGGGGCCGTCCGGTCGGGGCTGCCGCACAGGCCGTCCTTGCCCGTCGTCCGGCAGGCGGGCGCCTGCGGGACGACGGGGGCCGGCTCGCCGGGCTTCGTCGTCCCGCAGAAGCCGTCGGCACCGTCGGTGACGCAGACCTTCGCGGCGGCGGAGCGCGAGCTGACCTTCGGGGCCGCGCCGGACTGGCTGCCGGCGAGGACCGCCTTGAGCGTCGTCTCACCACGCTGCGACAGCGTGATCGTCGCCTTGCCGTCGCCGGTGGTCGTCACGCCGGCACCGGTGATCTGTGCGCCCGCGGCAGCGGTCGGAGTGCCCTCGCCGGGCGTGCCGGTGGCGGAGACGTGCTTCGTGACGTCGACGGTGAACGGCGTGCCGGGCGAGACCTTGGCCGGCACCCCGGTCATCGTCAGCGGGTACACCGTCGGCTCGAAGCTCGTGCCGCTGATGTCGACGAGCATGACCAGCCGGTCGCCCTCTTGGACGACGTCGTTGCAGATCCCGCCGCCGTACTTGTCGCTGACCCATTCGCCCCAGTAGTCGTTGTTGGCGAACGAGTGGTTCTCGCCGAGGATCGTCGAGGCGAAGGCCTGGCGGTCCCAGTTGCCGTGCGTCGCCTTCTCGAGCGCGGCGGCGGCGGTGTTCCCGGCGCAGTTCCCGGGTGCGGGGGTGGGCGTCCCGTCGAGCGTCACGGTCGTCTCCTCCAGCAGCGTGGCGGCCTGGCCCTCCACGCGCACGGTGACCGTCGTGCCGGCGGCTGACGCCTGGGCGGTGCCCGTAAGACAGACGAGACCGACGACGATGAGGCTGAGCACACGGTTGTGCACGAAGAGCCACCCCTTTCCACGAGGGCTTGTGGGCTTGAGGTCGGAGGCAGGTCTCCTGGCTCCCGGGCCGATCCACGAACGCCTTCCCGGATCCTCGTCGGATCCCGTGGCTTGTGCGCGCCGGCGACGGCGCGATGTGCGTGGACATCCCCGGTCACAGTGGCGGGTCCGCGCCGGATTCGCACCGGGCTTCCCTGAACCACCGACCAATGAAGGCCCAACGATACTTCAGCCCACGGTGAAGACGATGCGATCCCGCCCGCGGGCGAACGCGGTCGAGACGTTCCCCTGTGTGTCGGTGACCGCGACGTCGAGCGTGTAACGCCCACGGGTCAGCCGGGCCGGGAGCGCGAAGGACCAGGCCGGGGCACTGCCGATGGAGAAGAACCGTGGACCGACCGCCCCGCAGGCCGTCGCGCGCTGGAAGCTGTCCTCGATGCCGCTGAAGTAGGCGCAGCGCCTGGTCCCGATCACGCGCGTCAAGCGCAGCTTGACGTCGACCAGACCGGCGGGGTCAAAGCTCACGCCGCCGCGGAGCACCCGCGGCGCGTTGGCCCGCGAGAAGCGCTGGTGCTCCCTGATCGACGTGATGCTCGCCACCGGCGCCGTGCGGTCCGGCGTGCCGCAGAAGCCATCGCGCCCGTTCGTCCTGCAGTCCGCCAGCGGTGCCTGGGAGCTCACGAAGAGGAGGACGGTGTCGCCGGGGTTCAGCTCCAGGGCGCACGGGCTGACCGCCGTCGGGACGCTGTTGACCGACAGCACGAAGGTCCGCGGATCGCCGCTGGTCGGATGACGCTCTGAGAGGATCATCTGCACCGTCTGGCCGACGCCAGGTTGCACCGTCCCGGCCCACGCCCCGCGCGTGGCCTGCTCCAGGGCGCCCCCCGCGCTCGTACCCGAACACGGCGTCCCGGCCTTGTCGACGGGTGCCGCGGTCGTGGTGACGGAGGTCGCGGGGACGAGCGTGGTGCTCGCGCCCTCGATGCGGATCGTCACCGTCGATGGTGTGCCCTGGGCCGGCGCCGCCGTAGCGGTCAAGAGCGTGACCGAGGTCGCGGCGACCATGCCGACGGCGAATCTGCGCGCTGGAGACATCGAGCCCCAAGATGCCACACGCGTCGCATTTGGGCCGGCAGACCCGTTGCCGCAAAGGCCGCTTGGCGCTGCCGGCATCTGCCACACTCGGCAGGCGATGACCGTGAACCTCACCCGCATCTACACGAAGCTCGGCGACGGCGGCCAGACGCACCTGGGCGATATGTCGCGCGTCGCCAAGACGCACCCACGCATCGAGGCGTACGGCGAGATCGACGAGCTCAACAGCCACCTCGGCGTGCTGCTCTGCGAGTCGTCGCTGCCGGACGCCTACGGCCCGTGGCTGCAGCGCGTGCAGAACGACCTCTTCGACCTCGGGGCGGACCTCTCGGTCCCCGAGCCCGAGGAGCCGACGGAGCGCGCGCGCCTGCGGGTGGCCCCCGAGCAGATCACCTGGCTGGAGGAGCGCTGCGACGAGGTCAACGCCACGCTCGCGCCGCTGAAGTCGTTCGTCCTGCCGGGTGGCACGGCGGCGGCTGCGCAACTGCACGTCTGCCGCACGGTCTGCCGTCGCGCGGAGCGCCGCGCGCTGCTCGTGCAGGACGCCAACCCGGAGGTCGTGCGCTACCTCAACCGCCTCTCGGACCTGCTCTTCATCCTCTCCCGCGGCGCCAACCACGAGACGGGCACGGCCGAGCCGCTCTGGCAGCCGGGCGCGTCGGGCTGAGCCGGGGCGGGCGACGTTTCAGGCGCGGACGCCGCGGGCCAGGCCGGCCGCCTGCGCGGTGGCCAGCGCCGCGATCGTGACGGCGCCCAGCACGAACCACGGGCGCTCGCGCGCGAACGAGGACGCGGCCTCGGGGCGCGCGACCCAGGCGGCGATCACCAAGCCGACCGCCCCGGAGCCGATGACCATCGGCCCGAAGGCGCTCTGGGCGTGGCTGGGAAGCACCTGCAGCCGGCGGGGGTTGGGTCCGCCGGCGCGCTCGGGCAGCGCCTCGACGATCGCGACGGCGACAAGCGTCCACATCGACGCGACGAAGAAGCCGCCGATGACGTCGCTGGGGAAGTGCCAGCCCAGAGCGAGGATCGAGTAGGAGACGCTGACGGCGAACAGCGCGCCGATGGCCGCGACGGTCGGACGGGCGACGGGCGGGGACGCAAGCACCGCGCAGAGGCCGAGCGTCATCGCGGCAGTCGCGTGGCCGCTCGGCCACGACGCGGCGGCGATCTGCCCGTTCGCGAGCCACTCTGAGAACCGCGGCTCGGCCAGAAGCTGCTTCAGCGACTCGGTCGTCGCGCCGTTGACGAACAGGAGAAAGACGATCGCGACAGCCACGCGCGGGCGCCGGCGGACCGCGGCCAGCGCCGCCAGCGCCAGCCCGATGACCGCATAGGGCTTGGGATCGGCCAGGTGCGCGACATGGTCGATGAGCTCGGTCGCGCGCGGTCGATTCAGCGCGACGAAGCCCTGGAGCGTGGCGCTGTCGCCGGTCTGCGCCACGGGCACGAGGTAGGCGAGGATCCCGGTCAGCGTGAGTCCGACCATGCAGGCGAACGCCGCGAGCAGGGCGTTTCTCGGGTGTCGCAGGCCGGTCACGGTCCGTCCCAGGCTACCCGCCCACCTGAATGCCACCTCAGAACTGTCCGCCGTGTCGCGCGGCCTCAGACAACCCGTTTGGCGGCGCGACGCCACCCGTCGGCGCCACCGATCACGGGACGCTTCTCGTCACCGCCGGCGATGTTCGCCCCGGCGCTGGCATGCCTGCTCGTGCTCATGCACGAAGTCGGCCACGGCGCGTTGCAGGGCCGTGCCATCGACCGAGCGTGCGTCGGCCCCTCCCTCACGACGCCGCACCAGCTCGAGCACACGGTCCAGCTGCCGCGCACGTTGCTCACGCCGCCCGCGTTGCCGCTCGGCACCGAGCGTTGACGGGGCCGCTTCTTCGGCTCGGCGCAGACTCACGGCGACCTCCATGCTCGTGACCAACTGGGCGTGACGATCATGACCCTCCTGCCGGATCGACTGCACTGGATACCACCGGAAGGCGTCGCGTCGCGTCGCGTGATGAGGACGCAGACCTTTCGCGGTGCAAACCCGTGCATTCTGCGCACTTCATCGCGGGCAGGAAGCCGCGGGCGTGGGGCGAAATCCACCGTATGGACCCACTCGGACTCCTGCCCTCGCTGCTCGGCGCACGCGCGTACGACGAGGCCGGCGCCCGGCTCGGCCATGTGGCCGACGTGCTCTTCGACTCGCGCACCCAGCGGCCTGCATGGCTGCTGCTCGTGCTCCTGCGCGCGACGGACCGCTTCGTCCTGGCCCCGGCGCAGGGCGTCCGCCACCATCCCGGCGGCATCGACCTGCCGGTCGCCCGTGCGCTCGTCCGGACCGCGCCGCCGGCCGCCGGTCCGCCGAACGAGCTTGCGCCCGAGCACGCGAAGCAGCTGGCCGAGCACTACGGCGTCCCCGTCGCGTTCGGACCCTGGGCCGGGCTCGTCGAGCCGTCACTCGGCGTCGTGGACGACCGTGTCCGCATGACCGCCTGAGCGCCCGACGCGTTCCCAGACGTAAGCGACCCGGCGGTGCCGAAGCACCCCGGGCCATGACAGCGTCTGGGTAGAGGCCCCTCCGCTGCGCCGGCCACTCTAGTGCCGTCGGCGTCTCATGGCCGTCTCGTATGTGCATCGCGCCGTTGTGCTGCGGCCCGCGCGCGTGGCAGGGTTGGCGCCATGCGGAACTTCCTCGTCGTGGTGGCGCTGGGCGCCGCCCTCGTCCTTCCGGCCCTCGTGGGTGCGGGTCCAGCCTCTGCCGCGAGCTTCAAGGCGTGCTCGGGCAGCTACGCGCCCGATGGCACGCCCGGCGGCGGCTTCTACAGCCGCATCAAGGCCAAGCGCATCACGTGCACGACGGCGAGGACGGTGACACGGGCGTGGGTGAAGGCGATGGCCAGCGGGTCGACGAACCCGACCACCAAGGTCAAGGTCCAGGGCTACTCCTGCAAGCGCAAGGCTGTCTCGTCGCCGGGCGATCCGAACGGCGGCCTGTCGGTCCTGTGCACGAACGGCACGAAGGCCGTCTCGTTCTACGGGCATCCGTAACGAGATGTCGCACTTGATTTTGGTGAGTTCGTGCGAGTACGGTCCCGCACGGGGGCCGGTACTGCTCGCGGGAAAGCGAGGTTTCCGGCCAAATCGAGGGGTCAGGGGAAAGCTTATGAACATTCGGGGAATTTGTTGCGCCATCATCGGTGTGGCAGCCATCGCTTTGCCGGCTGCGGCGCAGGCGGCGACGACCAACGTTCCGTTGCTCGGCCTTGGGAGCGCGACGGCGGTCGGTCAAACGGCAAGCGCGACACCGGCGACGGTGCCGGGTGTTGCGGCGGTCAGTACGAGCACCGCTGGAGCCAACGGAGCGCATTGGGACGCTGCGTCGGTGGCCGGCACGTCGCTCTACGGCAAGACGTCCAGCGGCGCCTACACCGGGCTGCTCGCCGGTCTCGGCTCCACGATTGACACCGTCAACGCGGCGCTCTGCCCGGCCGGTCAAGCGGGAGCGTCATGCGTCATCGTGCTCGCGGCCAACGGCGCCGGGTGCAAGGCTGGGACCAGCGGCAGCTGCGTCCAGGGCGCGCTGCTCGGGCTCTCCGCCAACGGCGGGGCTCAGGCCATCGAGGTCGGTGGCTCCGCGGCGTCGTCGTTCCACAACAGCGACTGCAGCAGCTCGGGCGCGGCAGCGTGGCTCGTGTCCGTGGCGGCCAACGGCGACCGCTACACGGTCGACGGCACGCCTGACGTGACCAGTGGCTGCGGTGGCACCGCGACGGCCAAGCGCTGACGTATGCCTTGTCTCCTCCCGCGGGTCTGCCGCGGGAGGAGGCGTGCACCGGCGACGGGCGGCGCTCAGGCGCTGTCCCCACAACGGCGCTTGAACGGCGAAAGCCCCGGAAGTCCGGGGCTTTCTGAAGTACCGCTACGGAGATTCGAACTCCGGTTTCCGCCGTGAGAGGGCGGCGTCCTAGTCCCCTAGACGATAGCGGCGAGGGGCGGTGCAGATTAGCAAGGTGCCTCCGGTGATGCGTGCGACGTACTGCCGCGGACCGGGCTCCCCGACGGATCCTCAGCGAACCCTTAGCCCGTTCTTGCGGTGTTCTTCGAATGGTCCGCTTGCATGTTGCCCATGCGCGCGTCTGGTGTCCTGTCCGGTCGCGGTCTCCCGGCGCTCGTCGTCGTGGTGGCCGCGGCCGTCCTGCCGGCCTCCGTCGCCGGGGCCGTGACGGCGTCGGTGGCCGCCGCGGCCCCGGCGACGACCACCGGTGACGTCACCGTCCTGCTACCCACGAGCACCGGTGCCCAGGCGCGCGCGGCCACGTCGGCCGTCGCGACCGTCGCGGGGGCGCGGATCGTCCGCCGCATCCCCGAGATCGGCGTCCTGACGTTGCGGCCGACGGGCAGCACCAGCGCCGCGACCCTTGCGAGCCGCCTGCGCGCCACCGCCGGCGTCCAGGCGGCCCAGACGGAGCACCGCATGACGCTGCGCGCGTCGACGGTCGTGCCGAACGACCCGGCGCTCACCGACCCCGAGAACACCCCAGGAACCGATGCGGCGACCGTCGTGCAGTGGCCCGCCTGGCTCCTGCGCCTGCCCGAGGCGTGGGCGCTGAGCACCGGCTCGGGCGTGCGCGTCGGCATCATCGACTCCGGGATCGACGGCACGCACCCGGATCTGCGCACCAAGATCGCGACCGCGACGAACCAGTCCGACGCCGCCAGTGCCCGGACCGACGAGCAGGGTCACGGCACGCACGTCGCCTCGCTGGCCTGCGCGGCCACCGGCAATGGCTCGGGGATCGCGGGCGCCGGCGACCGCTGTCGCATCGTCTTCGAAAAGACCGACCTCGGTGACTCGAGCGTCGCCGCGTCCATCGTCGACGCCGTCAAGCATGGCGCCAAGGTCATCTCGATGAGCTTTGGCACCGACGGGAAGCGCACACCGCCTGCCGTGCTCACGCGTGCCATCGCCTACGCGGTCAAATGGGACGTCGTCCTCGTCGCCGCAGCCGCCGACCGTCCCGTCGACGAGCAAGGCGATCCCGCCAACCTTCTGCAGCCGACCGGCACCGGGCCTGTCATCGCCTCCGGCAGCGGCCTCGTCGTCACCGCCGCCACGGTCGACGGCCGGCGCGCGTCGTTCGCGGGCCGGGGCTCGCAGGTCTCGCTTGCCGCCTACGGCACGTACCGGACATCTGCTGGGGGTCCGAGTGGCATCTTCGGAGACTTCCCGCTGACGCTCACCTCCCTGGACACGGGGACATTCAGCTCGCACGGCGGTGACCCGCCGTGCGCGTGCCGGGCCAGTTTCCGCGGGGACAGCGACTACGCCTATCTCAGCGGCACCTCGATGGCAACGCCGCAGGTCGCCGGCATCGCGGCGCTCGTCCGCAGCGCCAACACCAAGCTCAGCGCCAAGCAGGTGATCCGGATCCTCAAGTCGAGCGCGCGACGCAGCGGCGGGTGGAGCAGTGACCTGGGTTGGGGCATCGTCGATGCCGCGGCCGCCGTGAAACTCGCCAAGCGCACGACGGGGCTGCGCGGGGCCGCCTGACCGCGATGTGCCACCATGGTCCGGCGCGGCGTCGGACGCAAGAGGCGGAGCCCACGCGCGCCCCGGAACAGGTACATTTCCGGCCCCCGCGGATGTGGTGGAATTGGTAGACACGCAGGCTTCAGGTGCCTGTGGGGGCAACCCCGTGGAGGTTCGAGTCCTCTCATCCGCATGTCGAAGGATCGTTTGTCGCGTCGGAAGGTCGATCGTCGTCCACGCTGCATTGGTAGGGGACCCCTCCGGCCGCCGAAGATGAGGAAAACGCCCCATGTCGCGGGCCTCGCCGGCGCGTACGCTGACGCCACCTGATCAAGGAGGCGACAGATGCCGAAGGTTTCGAAGGACACCGTTGAAGCCCACGACCACGGTCTGGTTCTGGACTACGCGGGTGAACTCGACGGCTACACCGTGAACTTCGTGACGTTCCGGGAGGACTTCGACCACACGCCGCTGCTCGTGGGCCTACCGGACGACCGGTGCCAGTGCCCGCACTGGGGCTACGTTCTCAGGGGCAGGTTGACGTATCGCTTCGCGGACCGCGAAGAGGTCTTCGAGGCCGGCGATGCCTTCTACCTGCCGCCCGGACACGTTCCGGTGGGCAACGAACCCGGCAGCGAGATTCTGCAGTTCAGCCCCACCGAGGAGCTGCATGCGACCGAGGCAGTGCTGATGAAGAACGCGGAGGCGATGCAGGCCGGCTGAGCTCCGGACGGAGCGCGGCCGGCTACCCCCCGCGGCGTCGGCCCGACGGCTCAGGGACTGCGCGTCCTGCGCAACAGGGCCGCCAACCCCGCGGTGATCATGACCCCAAGGATCAGTGCAGGCTCTAGCGCACGCACGCCATTGTGGGCGACAAGGGCCGCCGGTGCGCCCGCGCCGACGGCTCCGACCAGCGGCCACAGGAGCAGCCATCCGACGACGAGGAAGCCGCCCGCGCCCGAGGCGTCGGCGCCGGCCATCGACAGCACGCTTGTGGGGAGCCGGCCACCGCGGCGGGCCGAGAGCGCGGCGGCGAGCGTGGCGGTCGGTACGCCGAGCAGCGCGGTCACGGCGAGCGCCCCGCCGGGCGCCGCCAGCGATCCGGTCGCCGTGCACGCCGCGACGCTGAGCAGGGCGATGACCGCGAGCAGCGCGGCGGGCAGCACGGCGTGGGCGAAGAGGATGCGCCCCCAGGCGGCGCGCAACAGGATCCGCGTGCGCCCGGGCGCGTCGATCTCCTCGCGCATTGGCTCGAGCAGACGCGTCGCCGCGACGTAGAGCAGCAGGCCGCCGGCGAGTGCGGCCGTCGGGCGATCGGCGGTCACGAGCAGCAGGGCGGTGCCGGCGCCGCCGAGCACGAGCGCCTCGGCCGCGCGTCCTGGGGTCCGCCGCAGCGCGGTCGCCCCACGCCAGGCCAGCAGCAGCACCAGGCTCCGGCGCACGGACCACCGCAACGCTCCGGTCGCCCGCGGGGCGCCGCGGGCGGTCACCCGGCTGAGCGCCCGGCGCGTCGAGCGTGCGTCGAAGGCAGCCAGCGAAGCGACGGCACCGGCGCGCGCCTCGGCGCGACGCAGATGTCGTTCGGTGGGGCAACGTCCGCAACGCACGAGCGCCGCCGCGGCCGCGAGCACGGCGGTCGCCCCCAGCAGGAGGAGCGCCAGTGGCCACTGCGACGCGCGCACCGGTGCGGTCGCCCAGCCCCACGGCCCTGACCACAGCTCGGCGCTCAGGACCCCGGGGTGCTGGTCGCCGAGCGTGCCGAGTGCCACCGCCGCGGCGAGCGCCAGCCACGTCAGCGGACCGAGCGAGCGCTCGACGCCGTCGGAGGACTGCACGCTCCACGCCGCCGCGACCGCGATCACCCCCACGGCGGCCAGGCCCCCGACGAGCCCGACGGCGCGTGGTGCGGCGATTCCCCGCCCGTGACCCGCAAGCCCGATGACGGCGATGCTCCCGAGCACCGCCCCCACAAGCGCGCCTGCCGCGAGTGCCTGCGCCAGCCGTCGCGCCGCCAGGGCGCGCCGGTTCAACGGTGCCCCGAGCAGGTGCGCCACATCCGCGACGGCGTAGACCACCGGCCCCTGATACGCGCCCCAGCGCGCCGTCACGACCAGCCCGAGCAGGACGAGCGCCGGTCCCCAGGTCGCGGTCCCGTCGACGGACATCACCTGCGCGAGCGCCGAGTGCACGGCGTCGAAGAGTCCCGCGCCGAAGATCGCGCAGGTGAGTAGAACGGTGTAGATCGTCTCGGCGCGCTTGCGCAGGCTCGGACCCGCGACCGTGACCTGTCGCCACCGGCGCACGTCGCGCAGGCGCTCGCTACGGCTCGTCGACGTCACTGCCAGCCGCGTTCGCGCGCCCGTTCGCGCACCTGGTGCCACGGGCCGGTATCGAGCACGGCGCCCTCCCGCAACATCACGGCGCGGTCGGCGAGGTTGTCGGCGAAGGCGAGTTGGTGGGTCGTGAACAGCACCGCCACGCCCGCCGCCTTGGCCTCCGCCAGCAGGGTGCCGAGCAGCTGCTGGGAAGGCGGATCCAGACCGACGACCGGTTCGTCGAGCACGAGCAGCTCGGCCGGGCGGATCAGCGCGCAGGCCAACTGCGTCTTCTGGCGCATGCCGCGTGACAGCTCGCGGGGCAGGAAGTCGCGACGCCCGTCCAGATCCAGGCGCGCCAGGAGCTCGGGGATCCGCACCACCAACTCGTCGTCGGGCACGCCGTGGGCGATGCCGACGAGCTCCAGATGCTCCATGACGGTCAGGTCGTCGTAGAGCAACGGAGTGTCGGGCACGAGCGCGAGCGCCGCCCGCGCCTGCTCGGCCTCGGGCTCGGTGTGCGGGTCAGCGCCGGCGATGCGCACGCTGCCCGATGTCGGCGCCAGCAGCCCGGCGATGATGCGCACCGCCGTCGACTTGCCGGACCCGTTGGCACCGATCAGCGCCACGCACTCGCCGGGGCGCACGTCGAGCGTCAGCGCCGCCAGCGCATCGAGCCGCCCGTAGCTGTGCGTCAGCCCCCGTGCCTGCAGGACGGCAGCGCTCATCGAGTTCCCTGACAGCAGTGGTCGGCGCGCGGCATCGAGATCAGATTCCTATGCCGAGTCACCGGCCACAGGCCTCGAGGGTATAACGCCGGCCGATCCCACGGACGGACCGGCCGCCTCACGCGGCTCGGACTCGTGTGGCGCGCAAGGCCGCGACGCGGTCGCTCGGGCGACCGCGGCGGTTCGTCGTCCGTCTGCGTCAGAGGGTCAGCGCAGGAGCGGTCGGCCGAGCGGCAAGGGCTTGCCGCCCGTGGCGGTCGATGCCGAGTTGAGGAACAGGTAGGCCCCGAGGGCGGCGAAGGCGAACGAGACCCAGCCCGCAGCCTTGGTCAGCGTCGTGTCGGCGTTGTCCGTCCCGAAGATCAGGAGGACCAGCGCCACGACGACGAGCACGACCACCGCGGTGTACGCAACCGGCAGCCGCAGGGTTGCGAGTGCCAGGACTCCGAAGATGATGGCCCACGTGAGCTGGAACAGCTCCACGCTCTTGGTCACATCAGCCGCCGGGATCGCGTACCAGTTGTGGTTGAGGCCGAGCAGGAGGATGCCGTAGCTCCACCAGAAGCCCGAGAACAGGCCGAAGATGCAGGCGACCATCGTTTGTCCGAGCGCCGCGGCCCAGACCGTGGACACGAGCAGCCCCAGTCCCGTCGCCGCAAGGATGACCGGCAGCGCGCTGCCTGCCGCAGCCGGGGGAACGAATCCGGTGAGCGCCAAGGCGAGCGCGACCGAGCCGGCGACGAAGATGGGCAGCCCAAGGATGGCCGGGTCGCCGGTCACAACCGGCGCCGCGACGGCCGCAGCCCGACCCCCATCCGCGGTCCTGTCGGTCGCCTGGGCACGTTGTTCGGCAGTGGACATCTGGGGCTCCTCACACGGATCGCATAGTCGGCCGAGCGCCAGCACACCGCGGGCAGGGCCTTGCCCTACCGGCGTACGAGGGGACCCTCAACCTTGGTGTCGACCGACGCTAATCTGGCCACCTACCGCTTGCCAAGAAGCCCGCCGTCTTCCCGCCATGCTGGAGCGACGTAGCGGGGACGGCGTCAGGGCCGACAGGTCGGTGGCAGCCCGGCATCTTCGATCCGGGGCGCCGTGCCGAGGAGATGGACGTATGAGCCACCCCCCAACCTTGTCCCAAAGGGTGAAAACCTAGTGTCGCGCAGCCCATGGGTAGCGGTCGACGCAGCCACGATCCCGGCGAAGCTGGCCCGGGAGCTCCGTGACGCCTGGGAGGACTTCGTCGAGGATCGGCCTCAGGGAGGCGACGACGCCGCCGCGTCGCCGATCCGGGTGCCGCCGATCCGGGTGCCGATCGCCGACTCCTGGCTGCGCTCGCGCGATGCCGGCGTCGACCCGAGCGGGCGCCAGGCCGCACCGTCGATCGTCGAGCACCACGGGGCTCGCGCCATGTGGGATGCCCACCCGCTCGCCAGCGCCGCTCCGTTGATCGTGCACTGCATGGCCGAGGCATCGCTCGAGGCCGACCACCTGATGGTCGTGAGCGATGCCGACGGGATGCTCCTCAGCATCCGCGGCAGTGCGCGACTGCGCAGCCGTGCCGCCGACGAGATGAACTTCGTCGAGGGGGCGCTGTGGAGCGAGTCGGGCGCGGGGACCAACGCGGTCGGCACCGCGCTGGCCGCCGAACACGCGGTGCAGGTCTTCGCCGCCGAACACTTCACCGAGCCGGTCCAGCGCTGGACCTGCGCCGCGGCGCCGGTGACCGATCCCGATACGGGGCGCCTGCTCGGCGTCATCGACCTCACCGGCGACATCAGCGGCGTGAACCCATTCAGCCTGTCGCTCGTGATGGCGACTGCTCGCGCGGTCGAGGAGTTCCTGCGGGGCCGGTTGCGCGACCGCGACGACCATCTGCGGAGCCGGTACGGCGGCCTGCTGGGGCCCGAGTCCGCGGGCGCGGCGCTGGTGGCCGGCAGCGGGCGCGTCCTGCTTGACCCAAGGCAGCGCTGGTCGGCCGCCGTCGCATCGATCCCGGCCGGCGGCGGCATGTTCGCGCTGCCGTCCGGTGCCACGGCGATCGCCGAACCGATCGAGGACGACGACGTCTACGTCGTGCGTCTTCTGCGTCCCCCGTTCCGGCCCGCGCGCCCGCTGATCGAGCTGCGGGTCCTCGGCGATGACGCGCCCCAGGTGCGCCTGGACGGCACCCCGCTGCATCTTCGGCCGCGCCACATCGAGCTGCTCACGCTGCTCGTGCTGCACCGTGGCCGCCTCAGCGCCAACCTCCTGTGCGCGGAGCTGTACGGCGACGCCGGGCATCCGGCGAGCATCCGGGTCGAGATGTCGCGGCTGCGCAGATTGCTGCCCGGCGCGGTGGAGCCCGGCGGCTATCGCCTGACCTGTGAAGTCAACAGCGACGTCAAGCACGTCCGTGCGCTGCTCGGGCGCAACGCCGTGAGGGACGCCGCCGCGGCCTACTCCGGACCGCTTTTGGCGGACTCCTACGCCCCTGGCATCGTCCGCGCGCGCGCGGAGCTCGACGACTGGTTGCGCCAGGCAGTCGTCGCCTCCGAGGATGCCGATGCCCTGTGGGCGTGGGTCCGTTCGCCGTCCGGCGCGGACGACCTGCTGGCGTGGCGGCGGCTGCTCGCGGCTCTGGACTACACCGACCCCCGCCGCAGCCTGGCGGTCGCGCGGACGGCCGCCCTGCGCCGTTCGTCCTTGGTTGTAGCGGATATGTAACACAGGGGTGATGCACTGTTCCTTCCGGGCTGTGCCACGCGGCCAACGGGAGGCGCGGCCCCCGTCCGGGCTGCTTCAGGAGAGAGAGGAGCGGAGGAGATCATCGAGAACCTTGCAGCCGGCGCGACGGTGACGAGGGCGCGCGGTGTCAGCACGGCGCGGACCGTCCTTCACCTGCTCACGCTGCTGGCGCGAGCCGAGGACGGCCTGCGCGCCGGCGACATCGCCAAAGCGCTCGGCAAGAGCACGTCGACCACCTACAACCTGCTGGACACGCTCTGCCAAGAGCGGTACGTCGTCCACGCCGAGAACGGGGCCTATCACCTCGCCGCCGAGGCCGCAGGCCTCGTGCCCTCCGAGCGGGGCACGCCACTGCCCGCAGGCCTCGGCGGCATCGTCGACGAGCTGTTCGCGCGGACGCACAAGCGCGTCTACCTCGCCGGGGCGCACTCGGGCCAGGTCGTCATCCCGCTCGTCCGCGGCCGCCAGGGCATGCCGGTGATCCCGGGGCTGGGCGCGCGCATCGGCGAGAACGCGCACGCGCTGGCGCTCGGGAAGATTGCGCTTTCGCTGCTCGACGAGCGCGCCCTGGAGCGCTACATCAGCCACGGGCTGCGGGCCTTCACGCCCACCACGATCGTGTCCGCCGACCGGCTTCGCGAGCAACTGGAGGAGATACGCGCGGGGGCCGTCGCGTTCGATCGCGAGGAGTTCAGCGCGGACTTCTGCTGCCTGGCGCTGCCGATCCGCAGGCCCGGCGGCAAGCCGGTCGCCGCACTCGGCATCTCGATGTCGGCCCGGTGCTTCGAGCTCGAGCGAGATGCCTTGTCCGAGGCGCTGCGCGACGTCGCAGATCTGGCGTCTGCGGTCCTCGCCGCCCCCATGGTTCCCGCGATTTCGGAAGACCCTGCCGTTCTTGAGCGAGGCCATCCGTCCAACCTAGGGTCGGGGATTACTACACCGCCCATCCCCGTTCATTTCGGAGAGGAAATCAAGTCATGAGCAGAGCCAGCATCACGAAGGCTCACAACAAGATCCAGGAGCTGTCCTGGGCCCCCACGTTCATCAAGCCGGTCGACAAGTACCCGACCGACTACACGTTCGAGCACGCGCCCAAGAAGGACCCGCTCAAGCAGGTCCTGCGCTCCTACTTCCCGATGGAGGAAGAGAAGGACAACCGCGTGTTCGGGGCCATGGACGGCGCGATCCGGGGGAACATGTTCCGTCAGGTCCAGGAGCGCTGGATGGAATGGCAGAAGCTGTTCCTGAGCATCATCCCGTTCCCGGAGATCTCCGCCGCCCGCGCCATGCCGCTGGCCATCAACGCCGTGCCGAACCCCGAGATCCACAACGGCCTGGCCATCCAGATGGTCGACGAGGTACGCCACTCGACGATTCAGATGAATCTCAAGCGGCTGTACATGAACCACTACATCGACCCGGCCGGGTTTGACATCTCCGAGAAGGCGTTCTCCAACTGCTACGCCGGCACGATCGGTCGCCAGTTCGGTGAGGGCTTCATCACCGGCGACGCGATCAC
>JAOPZJ010000252.1 GCA_025964155.1 Solirubrobacterales bacterium | reverse complement strand
TGGAACGGGGCTCGAGAGTTGCTGACCCCGCCCAGCTCGGGCGGCCCAGCCCGTGACCGGCGGCGGCTTCCCGATGCCCACGCGCGTTGCTCGTTCTTCCAGATCGTGCTCGAGCCTTGAGCTCGTCACTGGATGAGGTCTCACCACAGGTCCGGTGCCGTAAGCAAAACCGCCCGGGTGATCGTCGACCGCGATTGCTCGCGAGGCCGGCATCGAGTGCCATGACCTCGTGGCTCCGCATCCTTCCCCTCGGTGCGGACTGCTGTTGCCCGGCCCGCCGACTGCTCCCCCCGTGCGTTGGCGGGCCGAGGCGACGTGCCCCAGATCCTCCAGGAGGCCCTGATGTCAGTTCCCTGGCGCATGAGCCTCGGCGTGCTGTCCGCGCTCGCCATCGCCGCGATCATCGTGATCCCGCTCGTCGCGCTCCGCGGCGACAGCACGTCCTCCACCGCACCGGCCGCGGTGGCCGCCGCCCCGTCGACTGCAGGGTTTTCGCAGGTGGTCGCCCGCGCGACGCCCTCGGTGGTCCAGATCCGCAGCTCGAGCCGGCTCGGATCGGGCGTCGTCTACGACAACGCAGGTCACATCGTGACGAACGCGCACGTCGTGGCGGGAGCCACGCGGTTCCGGGTCACCGATGCCACGGGCACGACGCACGCGGCCACGCTGCGAGGCGTGTTCCCCGAAGGTGACCTCGCGGTCATCGCGGTCACGGGCGTGGGCCTGCCGCCGGCCCGGTTCGCCGATTCCTCGCGCATCAAGGCGGGCGACTACGCGCTGGCCATCGGCAACCCGCTCGGCCTGCGTTCGAGCGTGACGATGGGCATCGTGAGCTCCACGAGCCGGACCGTCAGCGAGGGCGCCGGCGTGGCGCTGCCCTCGGTGATCCAGACCAGCGCCCCGATCAACCCCGGCAACAGCGGTGGCGCCCTGGTGGACGCCAGCGGATCCGTGATCGGCGTGCCGACGCTCGCGGCGCTGGATCCGGAGCTGGGCAACTCGGCGGCCTCGGGGATCGGCTTCGCCATCTCGAGCAACACCGTGCGCTCGATCGCCCCGCAGCTGATCCAGCACGGGCGCGTTCTCGCCTCGGGGCGCGCCTGGCTCGGCGTCGACCTGCGAACGCTGGTCGGCGGTGGGACCCTCGTCGCGACCGTCGTCCCGCGAGGACCAGCCGCCGACGCGGGCATCCGCTCTGGCGATCGGCTCGTGCGGATCGCCGGCACCCCGACCGCGACGGCGGATGACGTCGCCGTCGCCATCGCAGCGCAGCGACCGGGCGCCACGGTGCCGGTACAGGTCACGGGCGTCGAGGGGCCTCGCACCGTCCGGGTCAAGCTGGGCCAGGCGCCCGGCGCCGGGTGACCGGGTCAGCGGCGGTGTGCCTGACGAGCGCCGGCACGAACACGTCCCAGACCGGCGGCGGCAGCTCGTGCCCGGTCTCCTCGAGGATCAGCAGCTCCGCGCCCGGGATCGCCTGCTGCAGGGCCTGCCCGTGGGCGGGCGGGAACACCGGATCCCACTCCCCGTGCACCACCAGGGTCGGCGCCTGGATCTCGTCGAGCCGATGACCGTCCGTGACGTCGGTGTCGATGACGAAGTGGTTGGTGAGGCAGGCGGCGATGTTGTCGGCGCGCGCCACATCCTGCTCGGCCAGCGCCCGCGTGGCGTCCTCGTCGTGGTACGGCGAGCCGCCTGAGTACACCTTCATCAGCCCGACGATGAACTCGACGACGGCGGCGGAGTCCGACGGGTCCGGGCCACCGGCGCCGGCATAGCCGGTGACCTCGTCCGACATCGGCGGCAGGTCCGCGCCACCCGCGGTCGTGGACACGAGCGTCAGCGACGCCACCCGATCGGCGTGATGCAGCCCGGCCCCCACGACGATCGCGCCGGCCATCGACACGCCGACGAAGTGCGCGCGCCCGATGTGGAGGGCGTCAAGGATGCCGACCGCGTCGTCGACCATGTCCCGCAGCGCGTACTCCGGGCGCCCGGGCGGGTAGCTCACCGACCTGCCGGTGTCGCGGTTGTCGAACCGGATCACGTAGCGGCCGGCCGCGGCGAGCCGTTCGCAGAGCTCCTGCTCCCACCACAGCATCGAGGCGGACGCCCCGTGGATGAGCAGGATCGCCGGGTCTGCGGCATCGCCGAACGTCTCGATGCACAGATGGACCCCATTGGCTTCGACGAGCCGTTCGCCGTTCGACATGCTTGCGCTTCTCCTTCGTGGCGGGTGCGCCCACGGCGCGCCGGTGGTCTGTCTTGCGATTTGCGTCACTTGTGTAGACGATGGCGCGGCGAAAACTCATCGGTCGCGCGACGACTGCCTTGACCGGCGGCGTGGCGTCCGGGCGACCAACGTCGTTCGCAAGGTTGCCCGAACGCTGTCTCGGCCATTGCCCAGCGGAACGGCCCCGGCCACACTCATGGGGTCCCGTCACATCAAGGAGACCCATGACCGACACCGCCCCACCGTCCGTCGCCACCGAGGTGCACCAGTGGCTCTCGCGCTTCGAGCAGGCACTGACCGAGGGCGACGGTGCCGCCGCGGCCGAGCTCTTCGCGGACGAGAGCTTCTGGCGCGACCTCGTCGCGTTCACCTGGAACATCACGACGGCCGAGGGACCGGCACAGATCAAGGACATGCTCGACCACACGCTCGGGCACACGAAGCCACGCGCGTGGCGCCTGGCCGAGCCGCCCGCCGCCGCCAGCGGCGTGACCGAGGCGTGGATCGAGTTCGAGACCGACGTCGGCCGCGGCCTGGGACACGTGCGGCTCAAGGACGGCAAGGCGTGGACGCTGCTGACCACGCTGCAGCAGCTCAAGGGCCACGAGGAGGAGGTAGGCGCCAGCCGTCCGCAGGGCGCCGAGCACGGGGCCGACCCAAATCGGAAGACCTGGCTCGAGAAGCGCGAGCGCGAGGCGGCAGAGCTCGGATTCAAGACCCAGCCCTACGTCGTGATCATCGGCGGCGGCCAGGGCGGGATCGCCCTCGGCGCGCGGCTGCGGCAGCTCCGCGTGCCGACGATCATCGTCGAGCGCAACGCGCGTCCTGGCGATTCCTGGCGCAAGCGCTACAAGTCGCTCTGCCTGCACGATCCGGTCTGGTACGACCACCTCCCGTACATCAAGTTCCCGGACAACTGGCCGGTCTTCTCGCCGAAGGACAAGATCGCCGACTGGCTCGAGATGTACACGAGCGTGATGGAGCTCAACTACTGGAGCGCGACGGTGGCCAAGAGCGCGCGGTACGACGAGGAGGCCGGCGAATGGCTCGTCGTCGTGGAACGTGACGGCGCGGACATCACGCTGCGTCCGAAGCAGCTCGTCATGGCGACGGGGATGTCCGGCAAGCCGAACGTGCCCGTGTTCGGAGGGATGGAGACGTTCCGCGGTGACCAGCACCACTCGTCCCTGCATCAGGGGCCGGATGCGTACACGGGCAAGAAGGCCGTGGTGATCGGCTCCGGCAACTCCGCGCACGACATCTGCGCAGCACTATGGGAGGTCGGCGCGGACGTGACCATGGTCCAGCGCTCCTCGACGCACATCGTGCGGTCGGACACGCTCATGGAGATCGGGCTCGGGGACCTGTACTCCGAGCGCGCGGTGGCCGCCGGCGTGACGACGGAGAAGGCCGACCTCATCTTCGCCTCCCTCCCCTACCGGATCATGCACGAGTTCCAGATCCCCCTGTACGACCAGATGCGCGAGCGGGACGCGGAGTTCTATGCGCGGCTCGAGCGGGCGGGCTTCGACCTGGACTTCGGCGAGGACGGCTCCGGCCTGTTCATGAAGTACCTGCGGCGCGGGTCCGGCTACTACATCGACGTGGGCGCGTCGGAGTTGGTGGCCAACGGCGACGTCAACCTGCGGTCCGGCGCGGTCGACCATCTCACCGAGGACTCCGTGGTGCTCGCCGACGGCACGGCGCTCGAGGCCGACCTCGTCGTCTACGCCACGGGCTACGGCTCGATGAACGGCTGGGTGGCGGACCTCATCTCCCCTGAGGTCGCCGACAAGGTCGGAAAGGTCTGGGGACTCGGCTCGGCCACCGCGAAAGACCCCGGGCCGTGGGAGGGCGAGCAGCGCAACATGTGGAAGCCCACACAGCAGGAGGCTCTGTGGTTCCACGGCGGCAACCTGCACCAGTCGCGCCACTACTCGCTCTTCCTCGCCCTGCAGCTCAAGGCCCGCGCTGCGGGCATCGACACCCCGGTCTACGGACTCGGCGAGGTGCATCACCTCAGCTGAGACGGTCGAACACACCTGTTTGCTGTCTGTAGTGTCGCCCGATGTCCCGGATCGCCTCCCTGCTTGCCACCGTCGGCGCGCTGGCCGTTGCCATCACCGCCGCCCCCGCGTCCGCCGCCACGCGCTACGACGTCACGGTCGCGCGCACGCAGTTCGGCATCCCCCACATCAAGGCCAAGGACTACGCGTCGCTGGGGTACGGGTACGCGTACGCGCTCGCGCAGGACAACGCCTGCACCGTCGCCGAGAGCTACGTCACCGTCAACGGCGAGCGCTCCGTGTACTTCGGCCCCGACAACACCTACGCGATCCGCGGCAACGGCTCCACGGCGACCAACCTCAACAGCGATTTCTTCTACCAGCGCATCAAGGACAAGGGCACCGTCGAGCGGCTCGCCGCGGTCCCGCCTCCTATCGGCCCCAAGCCCGAGATCAAGGAGGCCCTCGCCGGGTATGTCGCCGGCTGGAACGCATGGCTGCGCGACGTCGGCGGGACCGACGGCGTGCCGGACCCCACGTGCCGGGGCAAGGCATGGGTGCGACCGATCACGATCATGGACGTCTACCGGCGCTTTTACTCCATGGCGATCCTCGCCTCCCAGGGCGTCGCCATCGACGGCATCGCCGGTGCGGCGCCGCTCACGGGCGCCGTCGACGCCGAAGCCGTCGCGCGGTCGGTCGCCCCCGGCGAGCTGGACCGCAGGCTCGGCGGCCTCGGCTCCAACGCGTACGCGATCGGCAAGGACGGTTCACAGGACGGCCACGGGCTGCTCTACGGCAACCCCCATTTCCCGTGGCAGGGCTCCGAGCGCTTCTACCAGACGCACCTCACGATCCCGGGCAAGCTCGACGTCACCGGGGGCTCGCTGCTCGGCGTGCCCATTGTGCTCATCGGCACCACCAGGGGCGTGGCGTGGAGCCATACGGTGTCCACCGCGCGGCGCTTCGTCCCCTACCAGCTGATGCTCGTGCCGGGCTCCCCCACCTCTTACGTCGAGGACGGCACGGTCAAGCGGATGAGCGCCGACAAGGTCACCGTCCGGGTGCCCGGCGCGGACGGCAAGCCCGCGGCACGGACCCGCACGCTCTACTCGTCCGAGCATGGCCCGATCTTCACGTCGATCCTCGGGCTGCCGCTGTTCCCGTGGACGCCGGTCAACGCGTACGCGATGTACGACGGCAACGCCGAGAACTTCGGGCGCCTGCTGAACCACTTCTTCGACATGAACGCTGCGCAGACGGTCGACGACGTCGAGGCGATCCTGAACAAGTACCAGGGCATCCCGTGGGTCAACACGATCGCCGCGGACACCGCCGGGCACGCCTACTACGCGGACATCGGCTCGATCCCGAACATCGACAAGGCCAAGTACTCGGCGTGCCAGACGCCGCTCGGCCTCGCCACCGACCAGCTGCAGCGCCTGCCCGTCCTCGACGGCTCGCGCGGGGCCTGCCGGCCCGGCACGGACGCCGACGCGATCGTCCCCGGAATCCTCGGGCGCAAGCAGCTCCCGAGCCTCCACCGCGACGACCACGTGTCGAACATGAACGACTCCTACTGGCTGACGAACCCACGGGCGCCGCTGGAGGGCTTCAGCCGCATCATCGGGGACGAGCGCACCACGCGTTCGCTGCGCACGCGCCTGGGGATCAGGCAACTGCAGCAGCGTCTGGACGGCACCGACGGACTGCCCGGCAAGGGCTTCACGCTCGAGAACCTCATGACCGTCGGCATGGGCGACCGCGTCTACAGCGGCGAGATCTGGCGCGACGACCTCGTGGCCGGCTGCACCAGCCAAGCCTGTGCGGTCCTGCGCAAGTGGGACCTGCACAACGACCTGGAGTCCAAGGGCGCGATCCTCTGGCAGCGCTTCGTCGCCCGGCTGACGGGCACGGCCCCGGTGGCCCTCCCCGGGCCCCTCGGCCCCTACGCGGGCACCTTCGACCCCGCCGATGCCGTGAACACGCCCGCGCACCTCAACACGGCCAACCCGACGGTCACCCTCGCGCTCCAGCAGGCCGTCTCGGACCTGCGAGGCGCCGGGCTGCCGCTGGACGCCTCACCGCGCGAGGGCCAGATCGTCACCCGCCGCGGCGAGGTCATCCCGATCCACGGTGGACCGGGCCCGAGCGGCATCTTCAACGTCATCACGCCCGTCTGGGATCCGAAGCGGGGCTACACCGAGGTCGTGCACGGCTCGTCCTTCGTGCAGGCCGTGCACCTGACGCCCGGCTGCCCGGACGTGCGCACGATCCTCACGTACGGTGAGTCGGCAAACCCGGACTCCGTCCACACGAGCGACCAGACCAAGGCGTTCAGCCAGAAGCAGTGGGTCAAGCTCCCGTTCTGCGCGGCGGACCTGGAGCGCGACACGGCGGCGACCAGGACCCACACCGCGGACGCCGGTGCTGCCGTCGTGACGGTCGTCGAGGCCCGCGGGTCGCGGCGCCCGCGCATCACCGTCACCCGGCCCTCGGGCACGCCGGCTCGCATCACGATCCGGGTGCGCCGTGGTGGACGCGTCGTGTGCCGGATCGCGCGCCGCGGTGCGTTTGCGGCCGTGTCGCCGAAGGTCCGCCGCGGCAGCTACCGGGTGGACGTGAGCGTCGGCACGCAGACCGTGCGGGTGACGGCCAAGCAGCGGTAGCGTCCGGTCATGCCCTCGTCGTTGCTGCGGCCGGCGGCGCCGACGGACGCCGACGCGATCGCGCTGATCCACATCAGCGCGCGCGCCGCGGCGCTTCCCGGCCTGCGCGAGGCGCATCCTCCGCATGACGTGCGGCGCTGGGTCCGCGAGCGTCTGCTGGCGCAGGACGACGTGTGGGTCGCCCTCGACGGTCCCCTGGTCGTCGGCTACGCGTCCCGGGCCGGACATGAGCTGGACCACCTATACGTCGACCCGTCCTTCCACGGCCGCGGACACGGCAGCGCACTGCTGGCACTCATGATGCAGCGGGCCGACGAGCCGCTGGAGCTCTGGACGTTCCAGCGCAACGCACGGGCGCGTGCGTTCTACGAGCACCACGGGTTCACCGAGATCGCCCGCACCGACGGGTCAGGCAACGAGGAGCGCGAACCGGACATCCGGTACCGGCACGCCGCCGCGTGATCCGACCGGCGGTCGGTGCCGGGCACGCACCCGAGGACCTACGGTCCAAAGACCCCCGCCATGGTGGCCGTCACTGTGCCAGTCCTCATACCACTGGAACGGAGTCAAAGTTGCCAAAGCGGCGTGTGGGTCATGGATGTGCGGGTCTTCTGGCGGGGGTGTTGGCAATCGCGGCGGCGCCTGGAGCGCATGCGTACAACTACGTCCCCACCGCCAACGGCGAGGCGTGGGGCGTGCAGGACGGTGCGGCGCCACGGGTCGACACCGGCAGCATCCGCGACACCACCTCCAACTCCCTGCGCGGCTTTGGCGGGATCCGCGTGCGCGTCTCGACCAACCCCCTGCGCAACGGTGAGCTGCTGCGCGGCTTCAACCTGAGCTTCGAGCCGCCCGAGCGCTTCGCGACGACCACGGCGGTCGACTTCGGCGGCGTGGCCATCGCCCGGGCCGTCCGCTTCAACCGGGCGAACAACTGGGGCCGCTGGCTGGACACCTTCAAGAACACCACGAGCCAGCCCATCGACGTCGACGTCGTCTTCGGTGGCCAGACCGGCATCGGCAGCGCGAGCGGCGCCACGAACGCGAGCGTGAGCGAGACCTCCTCCGGGGACGCCGTCGTCGGGTCCGACGACACGTGGGCCCTCAGCCGGGTCGGCAGCGGCGCGACCGCCGTCGCCCAAGGCCCGTCGGCCGTCGTCATCGGCTCGCCCACGCCCTTCGCCGGTGCCCTGATGCGCACGGCCAACTTCGTGCGCGATCCGTTCAATCTGGCGCCGACCGCCACCGGCCACGAGGCCAACTTCCTCGGCTTCCAGAGCACGTTCACGCTTGCACCCGGCCAGACGCGGACGCTGGCGCGCTTCGTCGTCATCGGGACCGCCGAGTCGCCGACCGGCACCGGCACCACCGCCCCGGGGGCCCAGATCGCCGCGGTGCGCACGCAGGCCGTCAGCCTCGCCGCCAGCCCGGGCTTCAGCGACCTGACGAAGGGGCAGATCTGCGCGCTCGTCAACTGGGACGTCTCGACGCTCACGATTCCCGCGTTCAACGCGGCCGCCGACTGCCCGAGCGCCGCCAGTCCGCCGATGCCGCCCACGGCCGCGCCGACGCCGACGACCACCGGCTCGGACTACAACGTGGTCGGCAAGACGATCGGCGAGATGCGGGCCGACATGGAGGCCGGGCGCACCACCTCCCAGAAGATCACCCGCGCCTACCTGGATCGCATCGCGGCCTACGACGTGGGCCCGCTCGGCTTCAACGCCTACACGACGGTGGCCGCCGACGCGATGGCGCAGGCCAAGGCCGCCGACGCAGCGCGCGCCGCCGGGAAGCAGAGCCCCGTGCTCGGCATCCCGCTGGCCATCAAGGACCTGTACGACAGCAAGGACATGCCGACGACGAACGGCTCGCTGGCCTTCCAGGGCTACCGGCCGCCCACCGACGCCACCCAGGTCCGCCTCCTGCGCGAGGCCGGCGCGATCATCATCGGCAAGGCATCACTGGAGGAGTACGCCCTCTCGGGCCAGTACTCCGACTCCGCCTACGGGCAGGTGTGGAACGCGTTCCAGCCCTCCAAGTCCGCGCTCGCCTCCAGCGGCGGCACGGCGGTCGCGACCGCCGCGAGCCTCGCCGCCGGCGGCCTCGGCAGCCAGACCGGGGACTCGCTGTACGCCCCGGCGAGCGCCGCCAGCCTGTGGACGCTGCGGGGGACCGATGGCATGGCCAGCACCGCCGGCGTGATGCCGCTGAGCTGGCTCCAGGACTACCCCGGCGCCATCACGCGCTCGGCCGGTGACCTGGCGGACATCCTCGACGTCACGACCGGCACCGACCCGCTGGACCAGGTCACCGTCGACGCGGACGCCGACGCCCACCGCCCGGCGGAGTGGCGCAGCGCGCTGAGCCCGAACGCCCTGCAGGGCAAGCGCATCGGCTACTACGCCTCGGCCTTCGTGGACCCCTTCGGGACCACGGGAACGACCGCCGTGCAGCTGGCGGCCCTGCACTACTTCACCGACGCCGGCGCGACGCTCGTCGAGATCGGCGGGCCTCCGTCGCTCCCGGTCAACCCGCCCGGCGACAAGGCCTTCCAGGGTTGGGTGGAGTGGCTCAAGACCCACCCCAACGCGCCCTACGACGATCCGCGTCAGATCCTGGGCTCGCAGAAGCGTCTGCCCTACCGCCGCAGCCTGAACGGCTACACCGGCACCGGCGAGATGACACCCGCCCAGATCACGGCGTACAAGGCCTACCGCGCCAACGCCAAGACCGCGGTCGCCGCGTGGCTGGACGCGCCGCCGACCCCGGTCGTGCCCGGCACGGCGACGCCCTCCCCGGGCGCGCTTGACGCCGTCGTGTTCCCGGGTCTGCGCAGCGACATCAGCCTCAACGACGGCGGCAGCTCCGCCTTTGGCCGGGGCGATCCGCCGACCAACTCGGCGGGGGCTCCCTCGGTCGCGTTCCCGATCGGCTACAACGACCACGGCGAGCCGACCAACCTGCAGGTCGTCGGGCGGGCTTTCGACGACCCGAAGCTCCTCGGTTACGCCTACGCGTTCGACCAGCTCGCCCACGGCCACGTAGAGACCGACAAGGCGCCGGCCCTCCCGTTCAAGGCCGACCCGACGCCTCCGGTGATCACCGAGCCCGCGCCGGTCGTGCCGATCACGAGCCCGCCCGCAAAGGGCAGCGCTCCGGCCGCGGCGTTCAGCGCGTCGGCCACCGTGGCGCGGACGCTGAGGATCACGACGGCCCGGCTGAAGGGGGTGTCGGTGCTGTTCGACGTCAACCGCTCGGCGGTGCTGAAGGCGGAGCTGCGCGTCAGCGCCGCGACGGCCGCCCGTCTGCACCTCCCGGCGCTGCTCGGCAGCGGCAGCCGCGGCGTCATCCGCAGCGGCCGGGCCACGGTGCAGGTGCGGCTGACGCGCAAGGCGTCGCTCGCCCTGAAGCGGCTCGGACGGGTCGACGCGAAGATCGTCGCCACGGCGACGGGCGCGGACGGACGCAAGCTCACCACGACGCGGGCGGTGACGCTGAAGCGCTGACGGGGCCGCGCCGCCATGACCTGAAACGTCATGGCGGCGCCTCCGGCGACGGGTGACCATCCATAGGCTGCGCCCATGCCCGCCCGCCCGCCGCACGTCACCCCCGCCGACGCCGTCGCCGGGGGGATCGCGGCGATCAGGGCGCAGGAGCGCCTGCCCGAGGGCTTCCCGCCCGACGTCCTCAAAGAGGCGGAACGTGCCGCCGGCGCCTGGCGCCCGGACCCCGGCGCACGCCGCATCGACCTGCCGTTCGTCACGATCGACCCGCCGGGCTCACGCGACCTGGACCAGGCGATGCACCTCGAGCGCCGCGGGGACGGCCACCGCGTGCACTACGCGATCGCCGACGTCGGCGCCTTCGTGCAGCCCGGCGGGGCCATCGACCGCGAGGCTCACGCGCGGGCGGTGACGGTCTACCTTCCGGACGAGCGGGTGCCGCTGCACCCACCGGTCCTTTCGGAGGGTGCCGCGAGCCTGCTGCCGGGCGAGGACAGGCCCGCCCTCGTGTGGACGCTGGACCTGGACGGCACCGGCCACGTCACCGCCGCCGCGGTCGAGCAGGCCGTCGTGCGCTCCACCGCCCAGCTGGACTACGCGCACGTCCCGGACGAGCTGCGCACGCTGCTGCGGGAGATCGGCGACCGCCGTCTGGCGCTCGAGCGCGCCCGCGGCGGCGTCTCGCTGCGTCTGCCCGAGCAAGAGGTCGCGCACCACCCCGACGGCTGGTCCGTGGCCTACCGGGTGCCGCTCGGCACCGAGGATTGGAACGCCCAGATCTCGCTCCTGACCGGTATGGCGGCCGCGCAGATCATGCTCAAGGGCGGCATCGGGCTGCTGCGCACCCAGCCGGCGCCGGAGCCCAAGGCGCTGCGCCGGCTGCGCACCGCCGCGGCCGCGCTCGGCGCCCCGTGGCCGGAGTCCCAGAGCTATCCGGAGTGGATCCGCACGCTGGACCCCGCCACGCCCGCGCACGCGGCGCTGCTGCACCAGGCCGCCGGCAGCGGGCACGGCGCCGGGTACACCGCCTTCGACGGCGCACCGCCGCAGGACGCCACCCACTTCGCGATCGCGGCAAGCTACGCGCACGTCACCGCGCCGCTGCGGCGTATGGCCGACCGCTACGCCCTGGAGCTCTGCCTCGCGCTCTGCGCGGGGACCGACGTGCCCGCCCACGTCCGCGCTGCCCTGCCGGCGCTCCCGGCGGAGATGGCGGCCGGCACCCAGCGTGCCGGACGGGCCGAGCGCGCGGTGATCGATCTCGTCGAGGCGACCGTCCTTGCGGGCCGGGTCGGCGAGCGCTTCGACGCCGTGGCCATCGACGACGACCTCGTGCAGCTGCGCGATCCCGCCGTGCGCACGCGCATCGACGGCCCCCCGCTGCCGATCGGCGCGCCGATCACCGTGCGCCTGGAGGCGGTCGATCCGGTCACCCGGACGGTGCACTTCGCCGTGTGACGGCGGTGCGGCGCGGCGATGGCTGGGTCGTCGAGCTCCGTCACGCCCGGGTCGGGGTGGTGTGGCGTCCCGCCGTCGGCTCGTCGTCGGACGGCGAGCGCGATCCACGGCTGTCACGGGCCGGACCGCCATCTCGTCTTAGGGTGTAGACCCGAGGAACGGAGATGACATGAAGGTCTTGGTAGCGGGCGCCACGGGCGCCCTCGGAATGCAGCTTGTGCCGCGGCTCGTGGCGGCCGGCCACGACGTGGTCGGCATGACCCGCAGCACTTCCAGGTGCGACGCCGTGCGCGCGCTGGGCGCGACAGCGGTGGTCGCCGACGCGCTCGATTGCGAGGCCGTTGCGCGAGCGGTCGGCGAGGTCGAGCCCGAGGTGATCGTGCACCAGCTCACCGCGCTCTCGGGCGGGATCGACATGCGCCACTTCGACCGCTCGTTCGCGCAGACCAACCGGCTGCGGACCGAGGGCACCGACCACCTGCTGTCCGCCGGTCATGCCGTCGGAGTGCGCCGTTTCGTCGTCCAGAGCTATGCCGGCTGGCCGTTCGCCCGCACCGGCGGGCCGGTGAAGACCGAGGACCACCCGCTCGACCCCGCGCCCGTGCCGACGATGCGCAGCACGCTCGATGCGATCCGCCATCTCGAGGACGTCGTGGTCGGCGCTGACTGGACCACGGGCGTCGTTTTGCGCTACGGCGGCTTCTACGGGCCTGGCACCTCGATGGCCGCCGACGGCGAGTACGTCGAGCTGATCCGCAAGCGGCGGTTTCCGGTGCTCGGCGACGGGGCCGGGGTGTGGTCGTTCCTGCACATCGAGGACGCGGCGGAGGCGACGGTTGCCGCGGTGCAGCACGGCCGGCGCGGCATCTACAACATCGTCGACGACCATCCGGCGCCGGTGGCCGAATGGCTGCCGGCGGTGGCGGGCGCGCTCGGCGCCAAGCCGCCGCACCGCGTCCCGCGCGCGCTCGGCCGCCTGCTCGCGGGTCAGGCCGGTGCGGTCGTGATGACCCAGGTGCGCGGTGCCTCGAACGCCAAAGCGAAGCGCGAGCTGGGCTGGGAGCCCGCCCACGCGAGCTGGCGCGACGGCTTCACGAAGCTGGCCGCGTGAGCACGGCGCACGCGCAACTGCTCGAGGAACTGCGCCCGCCGACGTTCGCCATCGCCTACCGGATGCTCGGCAGCGTCGGTGAGGCGGAGGACGTCGTGCAGGAGACGCTGCACGCAGGGCAACGCCCGCCAGCTGATTCACCATCGCCCCTTGACTTCAAGTGCACTTGAAGGTGCACCATGCCTCCTGACCCCGATTCCCTCCAGGAGGCGCACGATGAACACCGCCGGCACCCCCCCGCCACC
>JAOPZJ010000365.1 GCA_025964155.1 Solirubrobacterales bacterium | reverse complement strand
CCGGTGCCAGCATCCCAACCTCCTTGTGGTAGTCTCATGAGACTACCATCTCATAAAGAGCATGTCAATCTCATATGAACAAACCGGCCGGACCACACAGAAGGCGCGCACGCGCGCCGCTCTGATCGACGCGGCGCGGCGACTCCTGGCCGCCGGCCGAACGCCCAGCGTGGAGGACGCGGCGGAGGCAGCGGCCGTCTCGCGCGCCACCGCGTACCGGTACTTCCCCGACCGGCGGGCCCTGCTCATGGCGGCGCATCCCGAGGTCGAGGCCACCGACCTGCTGGGCGAAGACGCGCCCCAGGATGCGCGCGAGCGGCTCGACCGCACGATCGCCGAGCTGATCGGACTCACCGTCGACACCGAGCCGGAGCTTCGGACGATGCTCCGGCTGTCGCTCGAGCCGGGCCCGCCTCACGAGCTGCTGCTACGCCAGGGCCGCGCGATCGGGTGGATCGAGAAGGCGCTGGTCCCGCTGCAGGCGCGGCTTGACCCGCCGGAGCTGCGCCGCCTCGTCCTTGCCATCCGGGCGGCGTGCGGTATCGAGGCCCTGGTTTGGCTGACCGACATAGCCGGACTATCCCGCCAGGAGGCGTCGGAGCTGATGCGCTGGTCGGCGCTCGCGCTCCTGCGAACAGCGCTCGCGGAAGCCGACGAGCGCAGAGGATCGCGGTGACGCGACGCGGCCGGCGCGCCGACTCCTCGCCGCCCGCCGACGATCTGAGTGCTGCTCAGAGGCAAAGCAGGAGCGCGGGCCACACGCGCTGCTGGCTTGGACGAAGGCAAGTGGTCTCGTGGTCGCCGCCAGACTGCTGCTTCCGCCCGTGAATCCAAGAGTGTGCCGGGCGACTGACGCATAGCTTCAGCTCCTGACTTGTCACTTCTGAGGGTCGGAGCGTCCGCTCCGGCGGGAGACTACGACCGCGGCCGGACAGGCCCGCGCGGAGTTCGCAGCCACAGCAAGGCGAGCCGCGGGGCCAAACCCGGACTCCAGCCCTCCCTGTTCGCAGAGCCCGCATGGACCCCACGCCGCGTCCCTCCGTCGACCTCCCGCCGCTGACCCGCGAGAACGTCCTCTCGACGTCGGAAGTCGCCGACCTCCTCGGCATCCCGAAGTCCACCGTGCACCAGCTCGCCCGTCGTGGTGACCTAGCCGCCCGGCGCGTCGGCCGGCGCTGGCTGTTCCTCCGCGACCGGCTCGCCGCGGCCGTCGCGCCGCTGGAAGATCCGGCCGCCGGCGGCCGAAAACCGACGCGAAATAGCTCCGTTTGCTACTCCAACCTGCTACTCCGCTGCCATACGATTCGCCTGTAAAGCGAGCCTGAAACGCGAAAAGCCCTGCGGTTGCAGGGCTTCTCATGAGCGGGAGCGACGGGACTCGAACCCGCGACCTCCGGCGTGACAGCCTGAGTTCGGGCGTCTGAGGCGCGCATTCTCGGCTTCCCGAGTCGCACAACCGCCGTATCCATGGGCTTTTCTGGGCCAAGCGCTACTCCGAGCGCTACTCCGGCTCAGCGCTACTCCAGCGCTACTCCGCTGCGGTATCGTCGATCCGCGATGCCGAGGCTGCAACCCGAAACTGTGATGCCGCAGTCCTGGCTCGTGGTCGCCGTCGCCCGCGACGGCACCCTCGTCTACGAAGCTGGCTGGCGACACCGCCGTGCCGACGGCGTGCTCAAGACGATGAAGCGGCGACTCGGTCCCGCCTGGCTCGAGCGCGATGAGGTCGCCGGGTTCCGGCGTCGTCGCGGCCGGCCAAAGCCGGGCTTTCTCGATGAGCCCGCCGCGATCGTGGCGAAGGACCGGCTCGTGCGCACGGTCGAGCATGAGCTCGCGGAGCGCGCCGACGCTGCCGAGCGCAAGGCCAACGCGCCGGCGACCTTCCGAGAGGTTGCCGCCGCGTATCTCGTCTGGCTCGAGGACGTACGCGATGCCAAGCCGTCGACGCTGCGAGAGCACCGCTACCTGCTCGTCGAGCCGGGCACGCCATACCGTCGCGGGAAGGGCACGCACATCGGGACGATCATGGCCCTGCTCGGAGATCGAGCGGCAGGCGAGATCACGACGCGCGAGATCAACGAGCTGCTGGCCAGGGTGGCGAGGACCGGGGTCTCGCCCCGTACCGTCAACAAGCACCGCCAGCTGATCTCGGCGATCTTCGGCTTCGCCGGCCAGGAAGCGACGTTCGGTCTCCCGAAGAACCCCGCGACCGCATCCGACCGGCGGGCAGAGCCCGAGCCGGCCCGCCTGGACTTCTACTCGTCGGAGGAGGTCGAAGCGCTCGCGCGGAGCCTCGAGACCGGACTCCACCGTGATCCCGACGCGCCCGCGGTCAGCGACGCCGAGGCGATCGCGCGGCGCGCCGAAGATCACCAAGACGGCGAGCTGGTCCGCGTTGCCGCGTATGCCGGCCTGCGCCGCGGCGAACTCGTGGCGCTGCGCTGGCGCGACGTCGACTTCGTGCGGCGCAAGATCGTCGTTCGTCGGTCGGTGAGCGCGAGCGTTGACACGAAGTCCACCAGGTCGCGTAGGGCCCGAGAAGTACCGCTCCCCGATCAGGCCGCCGGTGCGCTCGATCGCCTGTCCCAGCGAGACTTCACGAGCGCGGACGACTACGTGTTCGTCAACCGCCTTGGGCGCCGGCTCGATGGATCAGCCGTACGGAGGCGCGTCGAGCGGGCGCGGGACGCCATTCGGCTTCGTCCCATGCGCTTTCACGATCTGCGTCACACGTACGGCTCGCTGCTCGTCGCGGGAGGCGTCGATCTTGCGTCGGTGAAGGCGGCAATGGGGCACTCGCGGCTTGCGACGACAGAGCGATACCTGCACGCGCGCTCCGCCACCGAGCTCGCCGATCGATTCACGCAGGCGTTACGAGGCGCCGACGCCACGGCAGAAGACGACTGTGCGGGCACCAGCGTCGGATCCGCGGCCGCCACTCGAGCGCCTGTTAAGCCCTGAGCGCTTGGCGCTCCGAGTGGTTCTAGCAAGCCACGTCGCAGGGTCCAACTCGCCAGAAACCCGCCAGAAAGTCGAGCAAACCTCCGCTCAGAACCCGCGTCGCCAGCTCGCCTACTCCGGCGCAACGCTCCCGACGCGCTCCACGTCGTGCTACGTCTGCTCGGGCGCTGTGACCGGGCCCTGGGATCTCAGACGACGAGGTAGCGCATGCGTTCCTCGGGAACGACCGCGGCGAGCAGCTCGTAGACGAGCTCGCCGTAGCCGGCGGCGCGGGCGAGCTTGTCGCTTCGAACACCCTCATCAGCGAACTCTCCATCAGGACCGGCTCGGGCACCGCGAGCTGGTGCGGAACCTCCGTGGAGTGGACGGCCCGCGCATGCGAGAGCCTGTCCGGATACGATGTCCACTTATGGCGACGGCCAGTTCAGGATCGACCGCGGCTCCCGCGCGGCGCGCGGACGCCGAGCGCAACCGCGCAAAGATTCTGGCGACGGCTCGAGCTGCCTTCGCCGAGGCCGGTCCTCGGGTGTCGATGGCCGAGATCTCGCGACGAGCCGGGGTTGGCATGGCCACCCTCTATCGCAACTATCCTGGCCGCCGCGAACTCCTGGAGGCCCTCTACGTCGACGAGGTCGACGCCATCTGCGCAGCTTCTCAGACGATCGATGAAGCCACGCCCGGCGAAGCCCTCATGACGTGGTTGCGGCACTTCGCGGAATTCTTCGCCAACAAGCAAGACATCGCCTCCGAGCTGCTCGAGGAAACCGATGGGGACAATCCCGTCTTTGACACCAGCCGCGCGAGGGTGCTCGGCGCCGGCCGACCGCTCCTCAGCGCTGCCCAGGCGAGCCGTGAGGTCCGTGACGATCTGACGCTCGAGCAAGTGTTCGACATGACAATCGCCGTCAGTGCGATCCGCGGCGGCCCCGGTTATCGCAAGCCGATCCTCGAGGCCGCTCTCGACGGTATCCGTCGACCGTCCCCGTAGAGCCTCGGACGGCAACAACACGGGCGGGCCCGCTCGGACGAAGCCACCAACCGCCCGCACCGCCCACCGCAGGGCCTGGTCGCGGTGTCGCTGTGGGCGCCGGGGACCGGTGCCGATAGCGCGCCGCCCAACCAAGCCGGGCTACGAAGTCTCCGACCGCACGGACGGCATGTACTCCAAGCGGCACCCGGACGCTCGACCTGGCGGGCGTCCCGGCCGCCACCGAGAGGACCGCCTGCCCCTCGGCCGGCAGAGGAGGGCAGGCCGGCGCGGCGACTCGCCCTCTTGAGAGGCGCGCCACCCCGGTGATCAGCAGTTGCCGTCGGGACCCGAGATCCGCTCGACCGGGGGCGGTTACTCATCGCGTGAAGGCCGGATTTTGGGAAACGGAGTGACTATCCGCTATGTTGTGTGGAGAGGTTGTCCGGTTAGGGCGCCTTGGCGATCGCGCTGAGCGCGAGCGCCCCACGACCATAAAGCTGGTGGCCCGAGCGGCCGGATCGGAAGAAGCACATGAGTAAACAGACAACCGCGCTGGTCACCGGCGCGAATAAGGGCATCGGATACGAGATCGCCGCCGGCCTCGGCGCCCTGGGTTGGAAGGTGGGAGTTGGTGCCCGGAACGAAGAGCGTCGCAACACTGCCGTAGAACAGCTGCGCGCAGCCGGCGCCGACGCTTTTGGCGTCCCGCTCGACGTGACCGACGACGCGAGCGTCATCGGCGCCGTCAGCCTGATCGAGGAGCACGCCGAAGGCCTGGACGTGCTTATCAACAACGCTGGCGTCACCGGGGGCGGGTCGCAGATGCCCACCACCGTTGACCTCGCACGCGTCCGCGCTGCGGTGGAGACCAACGTCTTCGGCGTTATCCGCGTCACCAACGCAATGCTGCCGATGCTGCGCCGCTCGGCCTCGCCACGGATCGTGAACATGTCCAGCAGCGTCGGCTCCATGACCCTGCAGACCAGCGGCGGGGAGACGGGCCCGATCGCCGTCGCCTATTCACCCTCGAAGTCGTACCTCAACGCCGTCACGGTCCAGTACGCGAAAGAGCTGCAGGACACGGACATCCTGATCAACGCGGCCTGTCCCGGCTTCGTCGCGACCGACCTCAACGGCTTCCGTGGAGTGCGCACCCCCGAGCAGGGCGCGGCGATCGCGGTACGACTCGCGACCCTGCCCGACGACGGCCCGACCGGCGGGTTCTTCGACGACGCCGGCATGGTGGCCTGGTGATGCGCGTCTTCATGACCGGCGCATCAGGCTGGATCGGCTCCGCCGTCGTACCCGAGCTCCTTGAAGCAGGCCACGAGGTCGTCGGGCTCGCACGCTCCGACGCGTCGGCCACCACGCTGCGGGCCGCCGGCGTGGAGGTCCGCCGCGGCTCGTTCGCCGGGCGCACGAAGTGCCTTTCCCTGGATCCGGCGATGCGTGGGTGGCTCAACGACGCACCGTCCTACCTGCCGCCGGTCGGCATCGGCGAGGTCATGCGCGCCGGCTCGGTCATCGAGGTC
>JAOPZJ010000362.1 GCA_025964155.1 Solirubrobacterales bacterium | reverse complement strand
TCGGCGGGCGCCGCGGCACCCGTGACCGCCTTCGGGCCGAGCGTGCCCGGCGCGAGCGCGACGGCGATGCCATCGCCGAGCAGGCCGGCGAAGAGGCCGATCAAGAGGATGCCGACGGCGGGACCGACCGCCTGGACGGGGTTGGTGTAGAGCGCTTGCAGGCCCTGGTTGAGCAGGCTGCCCCAATCAAAGGAGGGCGGTTGGACGCCCATGCCGAGGAACCCGAGCGCCGACAGCGACACGACCGCCGAGGCGAAGCAGATCGACGTCAGGATCAGCAACGTGTCGCGGATGTTCGGCAGGATGTGGCGGCGCATGATCCAGCCGGGGCCTCGCCCGAGCAGCCGCGCGACGACGACGTGGTCGCGCGCGGCGACCGTCGTGGCGAGGCTGTTGGTCATGCGCGCGAACGCGGGCGTGAGCGCGAGACCGACGGCGAGCGTCGCGCTCCAGCCGCTCGGGGTGAGCACCGTGGCGACGACGATCGCGAGCAGCACCGCTGGGAAGGCGATCAGCAGCTCGATCGCACGCTCGCCGACCGCGCGCATGCGCCGGCCCGCGAGCGCGACCGCGGTGCCGACGAGCGCGCCGAGGCCAAGCGCGACGAGCGTCGCTCCGGCGGCCATCAGGAGCGTCAGTCGCGTGGCGACGAGCGTCCGTGCGAGCATGTCGTGGCCGAGGGCGTCGGTGCCGAGCGGGTGCTGCGACGACGCGCCCTCGCGGAGCTGGTGCGTGAGCTCGTCCGCGCGGCCGCCGACGACGAGCGGCGCGACGATCGCGACGAGGATCAGCGCGCCGAGCCCGGTGAGGCCGACGCGCGCGGCGGGGGAGAGCCGGCGCGCGCTCACGTCCCGGACCGCCGGCGCCGCGGATCGAGGGCACCGAGCAGCCCGTCCACGAGCAGCGTCGCGAGCACGGCCACGAGCCCGAGCACGATGACGGCGCCCTGGATGACCGGGTAGTCGCGCGCGGCCACCGCGTCGACCACGCGGGACCCGAGTCCCGGCCACGCGAACACGCTCTCGGCGATGATCGTGCCGCTCAACAGGCCCGCGAGGAGCAGCCCCGCGTAGCTCAGCGTCGCTGTCATCAGGTTGGGCAGCGCGTGCCGGACATAGAGGCGCAGCGGAGGCAGTTGCTTGCTGCGCGCGGCGCGCATGTAGTCGAGCTCGAGCACCGTCGCGGTCTCGCGCCGGACGATCCGTGCGAGCGTGCACGTCGGCGCGAGGCCGACCGCGATCATCGGCAGCACGATCGTGTCGAGCGAGTCCGACCCGCCTGGGGGGAACATGCCGAGTGTGATCGCGAAGACGAGCACGAGCAGCGTGCCCGCGACGTACTCGGGGAACGACGCGCCGATGCTCGTGAACGCCTGGAAGGCGGCGTCGAGCCGCGGTCGCCCGCCGCGGCACAGGACGGCGACCGTCATGCCGAGCGCGATCCCGGCGACGAGCGCCATGACCGTCGCGAGCAGCGCGAGCACGAGCGTGTACGGCAGCGCGTCCTGGATGATCGTCCGCACCGGCTCCCCGGTCTCGAACGAGCTGCCGAAGTCGCCCTGCGCGAGCCGCCCGACATAGTCGCCGAACTGCTGCGGTAGAGATCCGTTGAGGCCGAGCTGGTCCCGCACGACCGCGACCTGGTCGGCGGTCGCCTGCGTGCCGACGACGCTGCGGGCGGGGTCGCCGGGGATCATCCGCACGAGCAGGAAGCTCACGACGACGAGGCCGGCGACGACGCATGCGACGCCGCCGGCCTTGCGCAGGACGGTGCCGAGGAGCCCGCCGGCGCGGCCCCGCCAAGGGCGCACGCCGGCGGCGATGGGCTCCGTGTGGCTCACTGAACCCGGATCGACCCGAGGTCCGGGAGCCCGCCCTGCGGGGAGAGCACCGAGACGCCCTTGCGCGAGACGATCGACAGCGGCAGCGTGCTCAGCGGCAGCACGTCGAGGCGGGCGTTGAGCGCGTGCTGGACCTGGCCCCAGGCGGCACAGCTCTTCGGCCCGACCTGCGTGACCGCCTTGCCGAGTGCGGCGGCCGCCTGCGGGTTCTGGGCGGCCCCGTAGTTCGTGCCCTTCGGCGGGCCCGCGCCGGTCGTCTGGCTGATCGGGATGATGATGCTGCCCGCCGGATTGAGCGCCGGGACGACAGACAGCTCCCAGTCGCCCTTGCCGCCGGTGAGCGTCTGAGACCAGGTCGCCGTGTCGGTGTTGCGCAGCTTCGCGTCGACGCCGACCTCGCGCAGCGCAGCCTGCACGTACTCCTGGCCGGCGCCGCCGCCGAGCTGGGTGGTGCCGATGATCCTGACCGTCCCCGCCTTGCCCAGCGCGGCGCGCGCCGCGCCGGCGTCGAGTTTGGGTACGTCGTCACCGGCCGTGGCGTCGAAGCACTGGATCGTCGGGCCGACGACACTCGGGACGACCTTGCCACGCCCGAAGGTCGCGGCGTTCGCGAACGCCGCGCGGTCGATCGCCTGCGCCACGCCCCGCCGCAGCGCCTCGTCCTTCATGCTCGTCCCCTGCTGGTTGAACGCGAGCCAGACGGTGCCGCCGTCCTTCTGCGCGACCGTGAAGGCGGAGTCGCCATCGAGCCGCTTGAGGTCCGGGCCGCCGAGCAGCGCGATGTCGAGCTTGTCGGACACGAGCATGTTGACCGCCGTGCTCTCGTTCGCGACGACGTTGAGCAGCAAGGTCTTTGGGGGCGTGCCGGCCTCGCTGGCGCCGAGCTTCGGGCCCCACGTGTAGTTGCTGCGGTGCCGCAGCGTGAAGCGCCGGCCGGGCGCGGCGCTTTGGAGCACGTATGGGCCGGTGCCGAACGATCCTGTCGCGAGTGCTTTCGGATCTTTCAGGCCTGCCGGGCAGACGATGCCGGTCCACGGCATGGCGAGGCCGTTCAGCAGCTGGGACCATGGCCCGCTGGTCGTCACCGTGACACGGCCCGCGGCGTCGTCTGGCGTCACCGTGAGCTTGTTGGGCCCGAACGACGCGCCGATGAAGGGGGCCGCGGTGGCGGGGTCGACCAGCCGTTTGAGCGAGGCGGCGACCGCGGAGGGTGTGAGCTTCGTCCCGTCCGAGCACGTCACGTCGTTGCGCAGCTCGAACACGACGGACGTCGGCGTCGCCTTCCACGACGACGCGAGGCCGGCGACCGCCTCGCCTCTGGCGTCGAGTCGCACGAGCGTGTCGTAGAGCCCTCCGAGGGCGATCGCGTCGGCCTGGTTGGCGGCTTTCGCGGGGTCGAGCGACGGGTTCGATGCGATAGCCATCGTCACGCTGGCGCGCGCAGCTCCCCCGCCGTCGTTGCCCTTCGAGCCCGATCCGCAGCCCGCGAGCAGGACAGCCCCGGCGGTTGCGGCCGCGATGAGTCCGAGCGTCGTCGTGCGCCCGGGTGCAAGCCCAGTCCGTCGTGCGTTCACTTCAGTCCTCCAGTGGATCGAGCCGGCGTCGATCGCCGACAAGGGAGCTATGGAACAGGAACCATAGCATTGATCCAAACACCAACGGGGAAGATTCGCGGGCGGCCGACCGTCTACCGGTTCGCCTCTGACAGGCGCTGTCGAACCTGCTTAAGGTCTGAAGAACCCAGCTTTAGTGTTTTACGACGAGATGGAGAACGCGGTGGAGACCGACGTGAACCGGTCGGCAATGCGGGGTGGGGTACTGCGTCGGAGTTGCTCTTCGAGGAGCCGTCGGAGCTCCTCCGCCTCGCCCCACCGCCCGGCCGGCGATGAACGTCCGTGTCTCCCCGCCCCGACCGGGACAAATGGACGTGGTCCTCACAGCAGCGCGCGCAGCAGATCGGGGTCGTGCCCGAAGTCGCGGCGCAGCGTGTCGCGGTAGATGACAGTGCGGTCCGGAACCTCGTCCCGCGTGGGGTCGGCGCCGCCCGGCCCGGCTGTCAGCCCGCCGGCTCCTCGATCACCGCGAGCGCTTCGGCCCACGTCGTCGTGAGGTGGCGCCCCATCGCGCGACCGGCACGCTTCGGGTCGCCCGTGCGCAGCGCGGCGAGAATGCGGCGGTGGGCGCTGATCGTCGTCGGGAGCGCCAGCTCGTAGTCGAGCGCGTCGAGATACGTGAACAGCTCGATGCGAGCATCCTCGACGGCGCGCCGTAGCAGCGCGCAGTCGGCGGCCTGCGCGACCCCGATATGGAAGCTGGAGTCGGCCGCCCGGAACTCGGCGACGCTCTCGCAGTCGCGCATGGCATTGATCGACGCCTCGAGCCCCTCGAGCTGCTCGCGGGTGATCCGCGTCGCAGCCCGTTCCGCGGCGCAGCGCTCGTTCGCGAGGCGAAAGTCGGATACGCCCTCCAGCTCGCCAAGCGAGTCCCGCAGGCGGCGGCGCAGCGCATCGACGGAGACGCGTCGGTCCAGCACGGTGACGCCACCCGTGGCGCCGCGACGCGTCTCGACGAGCCCTTCGCCTTCGAGCACGCGGATCGCCTCCCGTAGCGTCACGCGCGAGACGCCGAGCTGCTCGGCGTGAACTCGCTCCGGCGGGAACTTGTCGCCTGGGCGGTAGATGCTCAGCAGGATCGTGCGCCGCAGGCGGTCGACCACCACCTCGTACGCGGGGGGGATGTCGAGCCGGGAGGTCGCCGCATCCATCGCCACGTGTTGCATGGATCGAAGTCTAGCCCATTCCATCCAATATGAACGCGCCTGCGGGCTTGGACGACGCGTCCCTCATGGGACGCGGCGCGCGGCGGCGGCCATCGTCGCCGCGCAACCGCACCGTCACGCCCGTGTGCCCACGGCGAGCAGGTACTCCTTCTCGAAGCGCGCCTGATCGGGCGTACCGCGGTTCCACTCGTCGCAGAAGTGGTTCAGCGCCTCGTCGAACTCAGCCTTGCGCTCGCTCCGGTGCGCGTTCGCCTGGGCGGCGATGGTCGGGCCGTACCGTGCCTTGAAGTGCTCGCTGTAGTCGCGTGGATGCTCGAAGGCCGTGATCTCGAGCATGTCGCGCTCCATCGTGCCAACGTGCTCCTCGCTGCCCCACAGCGGCGCAGGTTGTGCGCCGGGCGGAGGCGGCGGGGCGAACGGTCCCATCGTCCGGAACAGCGCGTCAGGTCAGCACCGGCCGGCGTCATTGAGCCTCCCGCCCGGTTCTTGGGCGACCAATGTCTCATTGCGGCCTGGACCGCCCGGGACGGAGAGTCGTGGACAAGCCCGATACCGAACCTGGAGGCACACCATGTCCACCATCCGCAATCTGAGCGTCGGCCTTGCCGCCGCCGTCACCATTCTCGCTCCCGCCACGGCGCTGGCCAAGGACGGCGACAAGACCACCCGCGGCACCTGCTCGAACGGCTCGACGGCGAAGCTGAAGCTCAGCCCCGACAACGGCCGCATCGAGACCGAGTTCGAGGTCGACCAGAACCGCAACGGCGTGCGCTGGCAGGTCACCCTGCGGCGCAACGGCACGCTGGCGGCCTCCACCAACGCGACGACGCGCGGGCCGAGCGGGTCGTTCCAGGTGCGCCGCCGGCTCGCCGACGGCGCCGGCACCGACCGCATCGTCGCCAAGGCGACGAGCCCGGCCGGCGAGACCTGCACCGTCCGGGGGACCCTCTGAGGGGTCCTCAGCGTCGTTGAGCGTCGCCGGCCCTGCGGGCGGCGGCCTTGGCTTCGTACATCGCGGCGTCGGCTGCCACCAGGACGGACTCGTCGGATTCGACGGTGCGGTCGATGACGGCGACGCCGATGCTGGCGGTGGCCACGATCTCGCGGTCATCAAGGTGCACGGGGTTGGAGCTGATCGTCTCTGCCAGTTGCCTTGCGAGGGTGGTCGCCTCGTCTGGGCTGGTGTTGATCAGGAGGACGGCGAACTCGTCGCCGCCCAGGCGGCCGAGGGAGTCCGTGCTGCGTAGGCGCTTGCGCATCGCCGTCGCCACTGCGCGGAGGAGACTGTCCCCGGCCTTGTGCCCGAGCGTGTCGTTGACCTGCTTGAAGTCATCGAGATCCAAGACCAGAAGCGCTGCCTGCTCGCCGTAGCGTTTGCTGCGGTGGACCTGGCGCTGGAGCTCTTCCCCGAAGCGACGGCGGTTCCACAGGTCCGTCAGGGGATCGTGGTCGGCGAGGCGCTGGAGGCTCTGCTCCAGGCGCTTGCGCTCCGTGATGTCCTCGATGTGGGAGATGAGGTGCTCGGGGGTGCCGTCGGGTGCGGTGACCAGCGAGACGCTGAGGTTGGCCCAGATCAGGCTGCCGCTGGCCGTGAAGTAGCGCTTCTCCATCGAATAGCGCTCGATCTCACCGGCCACGAGGCGCTGGAGGAGTTCGAGGTCGGCATCGAGGTCGTCGGGGTGGGTGATGTCCTGGAAGGTGAGCGCCAAGAGCTCGTCTTCGCTGTAGCCGGTGAGCTCCAACAGGGATCGGTTCACCTTCATCCACGCCCCGTCAAGACCGACCAGCGCCATCCCGACCGGCGCGTCGGCGAACGCGGTCGCGAAGAGCTGCGTTGCCCGGGCGAGCTCGTCACGATCGTGCTCGACCGCGTCCCGCTCCTGCCGCGCGACGGAGATATCGGCGAAGGAGGCGACCACGGCAAAGGGCGGGCCCTGCTCTGACAGACGCCGCGTGCTGACCCGCAGCCAACGCACATCCCCGCCGGCACCAGGAACGCCGACCTCGACATCGGAGCATTCCTCGCCGGTCCGTCGAGTGATCTCGGTCGGTAGGCGCTCGTCGGGAAGCGGATCTCCGGAGGCGTCACGTGCTCCCCACGAGGCCTCAGGCACGGGTCGGCCTTCACGGTACGCGCGCAGGTCACCAAGGATGGCCGTCGCCGCGGCGTTGGCATGCAGATGCACACCGTCAGGTCCGATGATGCTGATGGCCTCAGGGAGACGATCAAGCCCGTCGAGCGAGCCGGGTGAATCGATGGTGGGCTTGGCCTGCATGGCCGGGATCTTCCCGGAGCGCGGAGAGCTCTCCGCGGCGTCCGACTGCATCGTGAAGGACGGCTCATACCGCCGCCGAGGTCCAATCCATCTTATGGCTCGGTGCGCCACGCCCACCTATGGTGTGTCGTCATGCTCACTGTCGGCGGTCCGCAGGACCGACGATCCCGCCACGGACTCCTGCTCATGCGCGCGTCGACGACCGCCGGTGATGGCTGTGACGCTTCAGTCCAGCTGCCGCGCGGCTGCCCAGCGGCTCAGCTCGTGGCGGTTGGAGAGCTGAAGCTTGCGCAGGACCGCCGACACGTGCGCCTCGACGGTCTTGGGGGAGATCGACAGGCGGTGTGCGACCTCCTTGTAGAGGTAGCCACGCGCGATGTGACGCAGCACCTCCTGCTCGCGCTCGGTCAGCGTGTCGAGCTCCGGATCGGCTGGGGCGGGAACGGTCCCGGAGAAGGCGTCCAGCACGTACCCGGCCAGGCGTGGGGAGAACACGGCGTCGCCGTCGGCGACGCGGTGCACGGCCTCGGCCAGGTCCGGCGCGCTGATGGCCTTCGTCACGTAGCCGCGCGCGCCCTCACGGATGACGGCGATGACGTCCTCGGCGGCGTCGGACGCGCTCAGCGCCAGGAACGCCGGCGGCGGCGCCGGCCGGGTGCCGCGGACCCCGCGCAGCACGGCGACACCACCGCCGTCGGGCATGTGGACGTCCAGGAGCACGACGTCGGGCACGAGATCGAGGATGAGCGCGATCGCCGTAGCGACGCTGCCGGCGTCACCGACGACCTCCGCGGCACCGGCAAGCTCCGTGCGCACGCCCGCGCGCACGAGAGCGTGGTCGTCCACGATGAACACGCGCGGCGTCACGGCAGCACGAGCTCCACTTCCGTGCCTTCGCCGGGCGCGGTGCGTACGGTGGCCGTCCCGCCGTGACGCTCCATGCGGCCGACGATCGACTCGCGGACACCACGGCGCGCCGGTGGGACCGCGTGGGCGTCAAAACCTGTGCCGCGGTCGCGGACGAACACCTCCGCGCGCCCGGCGATCACCTCGGCGTAGAGGTCCACGTGGCCGGTCCCGGCGTGCACTGCGGCGTTGACCGCGGCCTCGCGCGCCGCGGCGACGAGCGCCCGCACCCGCTCGTCCAGCGGGCGGTCGCCGACGACGACGACCTCGACCGGGACGCGGTGGTCGGCCTCGACGCCGGCCGCCATCGCGTACAGCGCCGAGGCGAGCGTCGTTCCGGTGTCCTCCGCCGTGACGATGGGGCGACCGGCGAGCCAGTCGCGCAGCTCGCGTTCCTGGCGGCGCGCGAGCGTGGCGACCTCCCGGCCGTCCCCGGAGTGGCGCTGGATCAGCGCAAGGGTCTGCAGGACCGAGTCGTGCAGGTGCGCGGCCATCTCGGCTCGCTCCTGCGACCGGATGCGCTCGGCGCGCTCGACGCGGAGCGTGCGCACCAGGCCGAACCAAGAGGTGCCGAAGATGAGCGTGACGCCCGCGAGGACGACGATCGTGGCGACCGCCAGGTCGCGGAGCGTGCCGACGGCGGCGGTCGCCTGCAGCAGCGTCGCGCCGCCCGCCGCGACCAGCACGGCCCCGCCGATGAGGCGCGGGCCCATGCGCGGCAGCTCGCCGAGCGGCGTCGCGACACCGGGCCCGAACGGGACGCCGCCGGGTGTGCGCAGGGGCGCGGCGCGCTCGCCGTCCGCGTCCTGGTCCGCGTCGCGGCGCCCGCGCATCGAGCTCTGGCGCCAGATGACCGCGATGCCCGTGCTGGTCAGCACGGCCGGTGCGACGACGGTGTCGCTCCACCACAGCCCGATGCCGCGCAGCGTCAGCAGCGCGCTCAGGGCCAGCAGGGCGACACCGGCGGTCTCCTTGGCGTTGACGCGCACGGCGCGGGCCGAGGCCGGCGCCGTCGCCTCGGCCCGCGGCAGCACGAGGGCGAGGACGACGTACAGGACGATCCCCGCGCCGCCGGCCGTCGCCAGCGCGACGAAGATCACCCGCATGACGAGCGGGTCCAGGCCCAAGGCCCGGCCTAGGCCTTCGCACACGCCCGCAAGCGGGCCACCCGGCCCGCGCCGCGCCGCGCGTAGCCTTGCCGGCAGATCCGGCGGTGTCGACGACGAGGCTGTGGCGGGGGCGGCGATTGCGGGCGAGGGGCTGGCGGAGGGCATCGATGACGGTGGCGGGAACGCCTCAGCCGCGGCGGCGGTCATCCAGCCCGGCGGTGAGGAGGATCGCCCCGGCGGCCCCGGTCAACAGCGGCCACAGGGCGCCGAAGCGTACGTCGAGCGTACCGGTGCGATCCAGGAGAAACAGGACCCCGAGGACGATGAGGGCGAGGCCGGCGACAAGCGATGTGCGATCCAGGCGGCTCATCGTGCCGCCTCCGGGAGGCCGGCGGTGGTGGCGTGATCGCCGAGCGGCGGGAGGGCGTGCCTCGCGTCCACGACGCGCACCTGACCGAAGCCGGCATGCGCGTCCACCCTGAGGACGCGTCCCGGATCGGTCCCGGGCAGGACCTCGGTGCGTCGCGCGTCCAGACCGTTGTCGTCCCGCCCGAAGATCTCGACGTCGCCGGCGGAGGCGTGGCCGTGCAGCTCCACGCGAACGCCCTCAGGGACGCGCACGACGATCTGGCCGAAGCCGATGTCGGCGTCGACCTTCGTCACCCCGGCGGGGAGGTCGGCGTCGCGGAGGTCGACCATCAGCCGGCCCGCCGCCAGGTGGTAGGCGGTCGTGCCGGACGCCAGCGCGGCCGGGTGCTCGAGGTGGTCGCCCACACCGCCGCGGAGGTTCAGGTCTGCCGCCGCCGCTCCGCCCGCCAGCAGCGCGAGGATCACACCGAAGGGGACGAGGATGCGTGCACCACCCAAGGGCGCGGTGACGACGAGCAGGACGCCGATGGCGATGACGGCCGAGCACAGCGCGATGTCCCAGCGCACGTCGCCACCGAGGGCCGCGAGGATGCCTCCGGTGGCGGCGAAGGCCAGGAGCGCGCCGCCGAGGATGGCGGCGCCACGGCCCGGCCGGCGCGCGGGCCTGACCGTGGCGGCGTCGCCGGTCACGACCGTCGTGGGGGCGTCGGCGGCGACCGGCTCGCGCCGCAGCACGAGCAGCCAGACGGCGGCGACGGCCAGGATGGCGATCGTGGCGCTGCCCGGAACGCTGAAGATGTTCAGCGGGTCCTCGGGCAGGCCGAGCAGCGCGATCGTGGCGGCGGCGCCGAGCACGAGCACCTTCGTGCGCTCGGGACCGTTGATGCCCTCGCGGATGAGCGGCTCGTCGGAGCCTTCGGCGGGGATGAGCATGAGGCCGGCGAAGTAGGCGATGAGGCCGATGCCGCCGAAGAGCGTCAGGACGACGGCGAGGATGCGGACGATGAGGGGGTCGATCCGGAAGTGCCGGGCGATGGCCGCGCAGACGCCGGCGACCTTGCGGTCGTCCACAGGGCGCTCGAGGCGGCCTGGGGCGGGCGGAACGGGGGAGGGGGAAGGGGACGGGGGATGAGGTGAAGTGGACATGGATTGCAGCCTGAAGCGGCGACCGCCCGCCCGCCATTGGGAATTACCCTATGAGGGACCCTATGGTCCGGATGAGGGTCAGGTGTGCCGCGCAACCCGATCATCGGGGCATAGGCCCCTTCACCGTCCGTGGTTTACCGCAGTGCCGCTCGTGCCCGCCCGTCCGCTGGACCTGCAGGCGGTCGCGGTGGTTTCGGCGCTCGCCGCAGTCGTGTGGCTGCGGGCTGCCTGGCGTCCGCGCGCCGTGACATCGGGGCTACCTGATGCCCGACGTTGCCGTCGCGCTGCTGGTGGGTGGCCACGCTGACCGTTCCTCGAGCCTCTCCGCCCGGCGCACGTAGTTGTCCGAACGACGAACGGGCGTTGTTCCGGACGACTCGGCACGTCGTGGCGCCTACGCTGCCTAGATGCTCTTGCTCGTCGCACGAGGAGGCCTGTCATGACGGACGATCTCACGCCGCACGCACCGCTCCGCGTCATCGTCGCCGGCGGCGGCGTCGCCGCCTTGGAGACGGTCTTGGCGCTCCGCGATCTCGCGGGAGACCGGGTCGCCACCAGCGTCCTGGCTCCCGCTCCCGACTACGTGGACCGACCGATGACCGTCCGTGAGCCGTTCGCCTTCGCGCCCGCTCGCCGGTACACCCTCGCAACGCTCGTCGCCGACATGGACGCCGACCTCGTCGTCGACCGCTTGGCGTGGGTGGATCCTGGAACGCGGATCGTGCACACCACCGGCGGGCAGGCGCTGTCCTACGACATCCTCGTCCTTGCCATGGGCGCGCGACTGTACAAGCGCTTCCCGCACGCCCAGACCATCGATGACCGCATCCTCGACGACCTGTTTCACGGTTTGGTTCAGGACATCGAAGGCGGGTACGTCCAGAGCGTCGCATTCGTCGTGCCCGAGCGGATGGCGTGGCCACTGCCGATCTATGAGCTGGCCCTCATGATGGCGGAGCGGGCCTACGACACGAGCGCCCAGCTGAAGATCACGATCGTGACACCCGAGGATGCACCGCTCGCGGTGTTCGGCGCGGGTGTGAGCCAGGTGATGCAAGACCTGCTGGCCGAGGCTGGGATCTCGCTGGTGCCGCGCGCGCAGGCGGACGTCCCGAGCGCTCGGCAGGTCGTGCTCAAGCCGCAGAACACCACAATCGAGGTCGACCGCGTCGTCGCGCTGCCCGAGCTGGGCGGGCCGGCCGTCCGTGGCCTTCCCGGTGCTGCTCACGGGTTCATTCCCGTGGATCCGTACGGGCGGGTCAAGGGTGTCGAGCACGTCTACGCCGCCGGCGATGCGACCGACTACCCCGTCAAACATGGCGGCATCGCCGCCCAGCAGGCCGACACGGTGGCCCGCACGATCGCGGCGGGCGCAGGAGCCGACGTCAAGCCTGAGCCCTTGCGCGCCGAGATCCACGGACTCCTGCTCACCGGGCGCCGGCCGCGGTACTTCAGCGCCCGGGCCGCCGGCGCCCAGGGCTTTGAGTCCCGGGTCACCGACACCCCGACGTGGTCGCCACCGACGAAGGTCGCCGCCCGGTACCTGAGCGAGTTCCTGCAGCGACAGGACGCGGCCGACGTGGGTCACAGCACGTAACGTGGGCCACAGCACGTAGTGCCGTGAGCACCGCGACTCCTGAGCCCCCCGTTGCAGCTGGCAGCGGCCATGCCGTCCCCCGCCCGCGCCGGCACCTGCCGTTCCGGGTCGGCGGCGGTGACGGGCGTCAGCCGGCGGACAGCGCCCCGCGCGTCTCGCTCGTCGCCAGCCGCTGCAGCGCGATCAGGCCATCGGCGATGCCCGCGGCCAGGATGTCGACGTCCGGGACGGAGTCGCGGTCGGCGCACACCCCGAACATCAGGCTCCCGGCGTAGGAGACGATCGCCAGGCCCACCGCGTGGTCGGCGGCGATCGGGACCAGCGGCCAGACGGTCGTCAGCGGGAATCCGAGTGCTGTCAACGGCACTGGGGGACCGGCGACGTTGGTGACGGTGACGTTGAACAGCCGCTTGGCGAACAGCGTTTGTGCGAGCAGCCGGTGCACCACCGGGGGAGCGGTGCCCGCGAGACGCAGCAAGGTGTCGGTTCCGAGCGGCTGGGTGGAGCCCTTGACGGCGGCACTCGCCTCACAGATCTGCTCGTAGCGGGTGCGGGCATCGCCTTCGGCCACCGGGAGGTCGACGAACAGCGAGCTGATGTGGTTGCCGAGCTGCTCACCTGGGCGGCGAACGTTCATCGGGATCATGGCGCGCAGCCCCTGGCCGGGCGGCTCCTCGTCGCGCGCCAAGAGGAGCGCGCGCAGGCCGGCGCAGGCGCCGGCGAGGACGACGTCGTTGACCGTCCCGCCGAGGGCGTCCTTGATCCGGCGGACCTCATCGAGATCGACAACGATGCCGCGGACGGCGCGCCGCGCCCCGATCGTGCCGTTCAGGCTGCTCGGCGGGGCGGGTAGGAGCTCGTCGCGGATCAGCAGCTCGCCGAGCGCCTCGGCGCGGCGTGCCAGATCGCGCGGGCGGGCGGCCAGGTGCAGGGCGCCCTGGACGCGGTGCAGGACAGGGGCAAGGCGGCCGACGGGCGACGCGCTCGGGTCCTCGAGGGGTGCGGTGACGCCGAGGGCCTCGGCGACGCCGTCGAGCAGCAGCGCGGCGGCGTCGACGGAGCCGACGCCGTCCACGAGGCAATGGTGGGTCTTGGTGACGAGCGCCCAGTGTCCGTCGGCGAGCCCGTCGACGGCGGTGATCTGCCACAGCGGCAGGCTGCGCTCCAGCCGGGCGGAGAAGTAGTCGCCGGCCCACTCGAAGAGCTCCTCCCAGCCGCCTGGCGCCCGGAGCGTCGCCTCATGGACGTGGCGCGCGACGTCGAAGTGCTGATCCGGGACCCACCGCTCCCAGCCAACCGAGCCCGGTCCAGGGTGGGCCAGGCGCTGGCGGTAGCGTGGCAGCGCGTCGAGGCGGTTGTCCAGATGCTGGCGGATCTCCTGCAGGCTCGGGGTGCTGCGGTCCGTTCGGGGACCGAACACGAGGATCGCCCCGATGTGCATGTGGGCGCACGGATCGGCGTCCTCGAGCTCGAGGAAGGTGCCGTCCAGGGCGGTGAGGCGGTTTGTGGGCATGGTCTGCCGACCGGTCAGGCGGGGATGCGGACGCGACCGCGATCGTGGCGGAGCGCGTCGTGCCGCTGCTTGGCGAGTGCCGGCGCCGGGACCACCGGCACCGGCCGGTCGGCGCGATGCAGCACGGCGTGTGAGACGCTGCCGAGCAGCATCGACTTGACCCCGCCCAGGCCGCGCGTGCCGAGCACGATCGCTGCGGCGTCGACGTCGTCGGCGACGTCGAGGATCACACAGGCAACGCCGGTGCTCCGGCGGGTGACGCGGGGCTCGGCGCGGAGGCCGGCGGCCGTGGCACGGGCGGCCCCTTCGCGGGCTCGCTCGAGCGCGCTCGCCGCGCTGGCCGCGTCGATCTGGTCGATATCGAGGGACGGAGGGACCATGCCGTAGCCGAGTGTCAGCCCTCCGGTCCGGGTCACCGTCTCGATGTACGGCTCCCAGACGGTGACGACGATCGCGCCCGTACCTGGCATCAGGATCGCCGCACGGTCGATCGCCGCCTGGGCGTCGGGGGAACCGTCGTAGGCCAGCAGGATCATCGGGTGCGCTCCTCGTTCGGCATGGTGTCGGTCGAGCGTCGCAGTGCGCCGGCGGGCCGCCATCCGTGGAGAGGGCGGTAACGGTGGGGGTGAACTACCGACCGGCCCGCCGACGCCACGGCAAGCAAGACGTCCGGGGCCGAGCTGGATACCTACGGTGCCGGCGAGGGCGCCCGCGCTCAGTGCTGCAGCTGGAGCACCAGCAGCAGCGCGATCGAGAGGGCGATGAGTGCGTAGGTCGTGCTCATCGCCCAGCGCCCGGCGCGGCCGGCGGCGTGCTCGCCCATCACGGCGGGATCGCGGCCGAGCGCCATCAGAAATGGGAGCACCGCGAGCAGCAGGACCGCGTTGAGCGCCTGCGTCCCCACGAGAATCAGGAGCAGCGGCATGCCGGGAACGAGCACGATCGCGCCGGCGAGGACGAGCGATCCGGCGAACGTGCCGTAAAACAGCGGCGCCTGACGCAGCCGGGCGTTCACGTCGCCCGGTTGGCCGGCCGCCTCGCAGACCGAGTACGCGGTGGAGAGCGGCACGACGGCGGCGGCCAGCAGCGCGGCGCCGACGAACCCGAGGCCGAAGAGCGTTGCCGCGAGTCCCCCGGCGAGCGGTTGCAGGCCGCGGGCCGCGTCGGCGGCGTCGTTGATCGCGATGCCCTGACGGTGCAGCGTCGCCGCGCAGGAGACGGCGATGAAGAGGCCGATGACGCCGGTCAGCACGGCGCCGCTGATCACGTCGATGCGCTCGTAGCGCAGGTCGGCGGGGGTCAGGTGCTTGTCGACGGCATAGGACTGGATGAACGTCAGCCCCCACGGCGCCAGTGTCGTGCCGAGCGTCGCGACGGCGATCAGCACAGCGTCGCGCGTGATGGGCATGGTGGGGACCACCATGCCGCGCGCTGCGGCGCCCCAGTCCGGATGGGCGAGCAGACCCGAGACGACGTAGGTGGCGAAGACCGCGCTGAGGGCCAGCAGCACGTGCTCGACGCGGTGGAAGGAGCCGGCCGTCACGAGCAGGACGATCACCGCGACGGCGACCGGGACCGAGACGCCCTTCGGCACCCCGCCGAGCAACTGGCCGCCGGCGGCGACGCCGGCGAGTTCCGCGCAGAGCGTGCCGATGTTCGCGACGAGCAGCGCAGCCACCCCGGCGGTCGCGGTCCGGTGCCCGTACCGCTCGCGCACGAGGGCGAACAGCCCCTTGCCGGTGACGACGCCCAGCCGCGCCCCGAGCTCGTGGAACACGATCAACGCGGCCGTCGACACCGTCAACACCCACAGCAGCTGGAAGCCGTAGCGCTGCCCGAGGACCGAGTAGGTGGTGATCCCCGCCGGGTCGTCGTCCGAGAGCCCGGCCAGCAGGCCGGGCCCGAGCACCGCAAGCAGTGTGAGCCGATGCCCCTTGCGCAGGCGGCGCCGCCGGTGGTGGACGAGCCGCCGCGGCCAGTGCCGGCCGGGGAGAGGGCGGCTGCGGTGCCGACGGAGCCGGGTCGGTGCCGGTGGTTGCGGCCGCGGTCCCGGGACATCGGGCGGCTCGGGAAACGTCACACGCACCGCGTCAGCGTCGCGCTGGTCGGCGCGGCATCGGTGGCGGCTGCAGTCCGTGCTGCCGATGCCCCGCAGCCAGGGTGCCCGCCGGTCTTGATCGCGACTGGCCCCATGCACGAAGCATGAAGCCGGCAGGCCCCGGCTGGCATCCGTTGTTCTCCGTCGGACAGCCGCGGGGAATTCCGGATGGCGTGTTGCGTGAGCGGTGGGAGAACGCTTGCCTGCGCGCACCGGCGCTCACCAGGCCTGCGGAAAACCACGGATCGCGAAGGGGTCTCTACCCCGATGGCGACAGCATCGGAAGGGGGGAGGCTTATGAAGCCATCTCAATACCTCAATACCTCGCGTGGTCTGAGGCAACCGCCTCAGACCACGTACAACCGCCTCAGACCACGTACGGGCATTGAGATGACTTCTAAGGCCCCAAGACAAGGAGTTGTGTTGCGATGTTCTCCAGAATTGTCGTCGGCATAGACGGCACCGAGGGCGGGGCCGACGCGATGGCGCTCGCCCGTCGGCTGGCGTCGACCACGACAAGCCTCGTCGCCGTGTCGATCGTCGTGGTCGACTCGCACCCGTCACGCGGAGCGAACCTGGACTATGACGGCGACCTACGCGAGCAAGCCGAGGCACGCCTGCGCGGCGTCCTGCAGCAGCAGCCAGGCGTCGAGGGCGAGACGCTGGTCGCTCATTCGGTCGCGGCCGGCCTGCACGCGGCCGTCGAGCACCTGGATGGCGACCTCATCGTGGTCGGGTCCTGTCGGCGTGGCCCCGTGGGCCGGATCCTTGCCGGTGATGACACCCGCGGGACGTTGCGGGATGCGCCCTGTCCGGTGGCCATTGCGCCTCGCGACTACGCGCTCGCCGACGCACCGATCGCGACGATCGGACTCGGCTGGAACGGTGGGACGGAAGGCGGCCGTGCACTGGAGGTCGCGCGCGCGATCGCAGGTGACATCGGCGCCCAACTCCATGCGGTGGCGGTGGTCCACATGCCGCCATGGCGTGCCACAGAGGGCGTGACGACGGATGCAGCGGTCGCGACCGAGGTCGCAGCGACCGCCGAGCGCCTGGCGGCGCTCGACGGCGTGCAAGCGACCACCCTGACCGGCGCGGTGGTCGACGAGCTCGCGCGGTTCGCCGCCGAGGTCGACCTGCTGATCGTCGGGTCACACCAGCGAGGGCCGCTTGGCCGCATCGCCGTGGGCAGCACGTCCGAGCAGCTCACCCGGCGATGCGTGCGGCCGCTCATGGTGGTTCCGCGGAGCCCGCAGCTCACCTCGATCCCGGCCTGAGTCATGGAGCCGGCAACGACGTTCCGAGTCGCGATCGCCGGTGGCGGTGTCGCGGCTGTCACGGCGATGATGGCCCTCGCCGATCACAGCGACGGGCGCCTGGAGGTCGATCTGATCTGCCCCGCAGGCGACTTCGTGCTGCGCCCGCAGCTCATCGGGGCACCGTGGGGCGGGCCGCCGTTGCGCACCGACCTCGCTGCGCTGGCGGACGAGTTCGGTGCGCACTATCGCCCCACCCAGCTCGAGCGCATCGAGGCAGGAGCGTGCCCGGTCGTGACATCCGACGGCTTGAGCAAACCGTACGACGCGGTGCTTGTGGCGACCGGCGCGACCCCCGCCATGGCGTACCCGGGCGTGCTGACCGTCGGCCTTGGCGGCCTGCCTGATGCGCTCGCGCGCCCTGGGCGCGGCTCGGTGGCCGTCGTCGTGCCACCCGGTACCGGCTGGACGCTGCCCGCCTATCAGCTCGCGCTGTTGGTCGCCGCGACCGGGGAGGCCGGGGTGCGCGTGGTCACCACGGAGCCGCGGCCCTTGGAGATCTTCGGGACCACCGCGTCTGGCAGGGTCGCCGACTTCCTCACCTCGCACGGCGTCGACGTGGAATCGGGGCGGCATGTCGCCCCGGGGTCTCAGGAGGCCGCCGAGCTCGCCGACCACGTGGTCGCGCTCCCCACGCTGCACGGCCCACGGATCGCCGGCCTTCCGTTTGACGCCGACGGCTTCATCCCCGTCGACGAGATTCAGCGCGTCCGCGGCTTGGGGGCGATCTTCGCCGCGGGCGACGTGACGGCCGGCTCGATCAAGCAGGGTGGGCTGGCCGCACACCAGGCCGAGCGGGCAGCGATGGCGATCGCCCGAATGGCCGGGATGTCGCCGCCGCAGAAATTCGACCCCGCGACACTCCGCGGCAAGCTTGCGATCGGGAACGATGAGCTGTACCTCCGTCGGTCCCTGGCTGACGCCGATCCCGCAAGCGGCCGCGACGCGCTCTACCAGCACTCGGACGCCGATCCCGGGACAGCCTCCGACCGGCCGCTGTGGAAGCCCGCGGCGGCGATGCTCGCATGGCGTCTGTCGCGGTGGCTGGACGACCGTCGGCGGGCGCTCGGCGGCGACCCGCTCAGTCCGATCGCGCGACCGGAGCTGCCGTCCGCAGTGATGGGCACGAAGACCTCGGAACTGCCGTAAGGCGACCGGTGCTCTCCCCGGATGGCGGCGGCCGCGACGACCCTTGCGGCCCGTCCAGAAGCGCCGCGGAAGGTTCGGGCAAGGCCGCGGTCGACCTGTACTGGTTGCCCCTCGGTGCCGGTGGACATATCGTTGCACTCAACGGTCGCGCGTTCGAGGTGGTGGCGGCGCGGAGTGAGCGGCGACCGGCGTGCGACCTGTACCACTCGGCCCTCGAAGTCCGTGTCGCGGCGGCACGGTTCGTCATCGAGATGACGCCGGTCCGTGACGCCCGCGGAGCACAGCGCGGCGTTGTCGCGGAAGGCCCTGTCGGGGCCCGCTGGGCAGGCCGGCTACGGATCTTTCGCTACGAGATACGTCGCTGGCGCGACGGACAGATTCCCGACGTCGACGAGGCCGTTGCGAGCCCGCGGCGACTCACCGACGACCGGGCTCGCGCACAGCAGATGCTCGATCTGGTCCCGCAGGTACCGACGCCCGTGTGGGGCCGCGACGACCTGGAGACCGGCGACAGTTGGAACTCGAACTCGGTGACCGCCTGGCTGATCGCGCGCAGCGGGATCGACACCGAGTCGATCCAGCCTCCGACAGGAGGACGCGCGCCGGGATGGCACGCCGGGATCGCGATGGCACGACGACAGGAAGGGCGGCCCGCGTAGTTGTCCGCACCGATCCGCCGCCGACTGCGGATGTGCCCGGGCCGGCGGGGTGGTCGGCTGTGGAGACCATCCCCACCCCAAGGAGCAGCACCATGGCCACCACAGTCCAGCCGCCGACCATCCCGACCATCGTCACCGAGCCCGGTGCTCCCGGCAGCCTCGTGACCGTCGCCGAGCGCTACGGCAACTTCATCGGTGGCGCGTTCGTCGCCCCGGTCGACGGGCGCTACCGGGCCAACCACACGCCGGTCACGGGCGAGGTCATCTGCGAGGTGGCCGACTCGAGCCCCGCCGACATCGAGCTGGCCCTCGACGCCGCACACGCTGCGAAGGACGACTGGGCGGCGCGGTCACCGGCGCAGCGTGCCGCGGTGCTCAACGCGATCGCCGACGCGATGGAGGCGAACCTGGAGCCGCTCGCGATCGCCGAGAGCTGGGACAACGGCAAGCCTGTCCGCGAGACGCTCGCCGCCGACATTCCGCTGGCGATCGACCACTTCCGCTACTTCGCGGGCGCGGTGCGTGCCGAGGAGGGCCGCATCTCCGAGATCGACGACAAGACCTACGCCTACCACTTCCAGGAGCCGCTCGGTGTCGTGGGCCAGATCATCCCGTTCAACTTCCCGCTGCTGATGGCCGCCTGGAAGATCGCCCCGGCGCTGGCCGCCGGCAACTGCACCGTCCTCAAGCCGGCGAGCCCGACCCCGTGGTCGATCCTGAAGTTGATGGAGGTCATCGCCGACGTCGTTCCGGTCGGTGTGATCAACGTCGTCAACGGCCCGGGCGGCCAGATCGGCAAGGCCCTGGCGACCAACCCGCGGATCGCGAAGGTGTCCTTCACCGGCTCAACCGAGATCGGCAAGCAGATCATGGAGTACGCCGCCGAGAGCCTGATCCCGTCGACGACCGAGCTCGGCGGCAAGTCGCCGAACATCTTCTTCGCCGACGTCATGGACGCTGACGACGCGTTCTTCGACAAGGCGATCGAGGGCCTGGTCCTGTTCGCCTTCAACAAGGGCGAGGTCTGCACCTGCCCGTCCCGGGCGCTGATCCAGGAGTCGATCTACGAGCCGTTCATGGAGCGCTGCCTGGAGCGGATCGCCGCGATCCGCCAGGGCCATCCGCTGGACCGCGACACGCAGGTCGGACCGCAGGTGTCCCAGGGCCAGCGCGAGACGATCGAGAAGTACGTGCAGGTCGGCCGCGACGAGGGCGCCGAGGTGCTCATCGGCGGGGCCCGTCCCGAGCTCGGCGGGACCCTTGACGGCGGCTCCTTCTACGAGCCGACCATCCTGAAGGGGGACAACGCGATGCGCGTCTTCCAAGAGGAGATCTTCGGCCCCGTCCTCGCGGTGACGACCTTCACGGACGAAGCCGACGCCCTGCGGATCGCCAACGACACGATGTACGGCCTCGGTGCCGGCGTCTGGACCCGCGACGGCAGCCGTGCGTTCCGCATGGGCCGCGGCATCCATGCCGGCCGCGTGTGGACCAACTGCTACCACCTCTACCCGGCCGGAGCGGCGTTCGGCGGGTACAAGGCGTCCGGCGTCGGCCGCGAGAACCACCGCATGATGCTCGACCACTACACGCAGACCAAGTGCCTGCTGGTCAGCTACGACCCCGAGCCGATGGGACTCTTCTAGTGATGCCGGGCCCCGGGCGGTTCTCGGGTCGCGACGGGGTCCGTTGGCTCGGCGGTGCGGCGCTGGTGTTCTCGGCGCTGTACCTGCTCTCAGACCTCGTCGAGGGCATCCAGGGCGGCTTCTCGACCCCGCAGCTCTGGCTCACGCTTGTGGCGGAGGCGGCCATCCCCGCGTTCGTCCTCGGCCTCTATGCAAGCCAACGCCCGCACATCGGACGGCTGGGCCGGTGGAGCGCCGCGGCCTACGCGTACGTGTACGTGTTCTTCACCGGTACCGTCATCTACGCGCTGGTCGACGGGACGCGAGACTTCGACGCGCTCAGCCACGACCTGGCGCCGTGGATGACGCTCCACGGCGCGATCATGGTGGTCGCCGGCCTGGGCTTCGGCCTCGCGGTCGTGCGCGCCGGGGTGCTGCCGCGCTGGACAGGCGTCGTGCTGATGGCCGGCGTCGTGCTCGACGCCACCACGCAGGGCCTGCCGGTGGAGGTGCAACTGCTGGCCGCCGCCACCCGGGATCTGGGATTTGCAGGGATGGGCGCCGCGGTGCTGTGGCCGCAGTGGACGCCGGGATGCGGCCGGCCTCGCCGGTCCGCTCCGGCTCCGGCGCATCCGTGATCCACCGCGGAGATTGCGCTCATCAGGACGCTCGACCGGCGGTCACTCAGCTGCTCGACGGCATCGGGGTGGTTGATGCGAGCCGCTCGGCGCGCCGCTTGATCCCGCGCAGCATCTTGCGTTCCATCACCAGCGAGCCCGGCTCCATCGGGAGCATGCCGATACGCGCGGCGAGCGTCGGAAGGCGGAAGCGATTGCGGCTGATGAGTCGCGTCGTGCCGTCACGACTCTCGAGCACGAACGTCCACACCCAGTTGCCGTCCTCCGAGCGCCAGGCGAGCACGTGCTCGGGCTCGACCCGGGCGACGCGCAGCTGGTTCGGGCCAAAGCCGATCGTGTCGCCGACCTCGGGGTGCTGGAACTCGGGGAGGACACGATCGACGCTGTGCATGTTCAGGCGGAGCAGGTTCTCGATCCAGTCATACGTGTAAGCGCCGCCACGAGGCGAAGGGCCCATCTGCGCCAGCCACGGCCACACCGCGGCGGCCGACGCGTCGATGTCGATCGCCCGCGTTGCCATCGCGTCAGCGTCCGCGAGCAACTCGTCCCCCGGCAGGCGCGCCGCGGCTTCGGCATCGGTCGCGCCCCACGTCATGATCGGCTGACGCAGCCGCGTGAGGTAGAGCCCACCGAGACCGACGGTCAGGGCCAGCGCGGCGGGGCGTGGTCGCCTGAGCACGCTCAGCCTCCGGTTCGCGCTTCGGCGTCCTCACGGACGACGTCGAGAAGGCCGGCGACCAGCAGATGCGCGCCCGAGCCGACTCCGAAGGTCCAGTAGCGCCGGAACCAGCGCCGGGCGTGCTCGTCGGTGGTCGCCGTTCGCATCAGGCCCACCAGCAGCGTGCGGCCATCGTCCAGCGGGCGCACCGACAGCGAATACACCGTCTTGGCGTAGCCCCGCTCGGCGAAGTCTGCGAAGCCGGCGGCGTCCACGGCAGCGAACTCGATGACCGGGCGCCAGAACTTGCCGACCAGACCGAGCGCGATCTCATCACCGCTGCGCTCACCGAGCAACGCCCACCCGCCATCGCCGAGCGGGAGCGTTGCGAGCTCGCCCAGCGTCATCGTCGGGGGCGGCGCAGGTGGCATCGCGCGGTGCAGGACCTGGGACGCGAGGTCCGGTAGGGCGCGGAGCGCTCCGAGGATCGCGACGAGCGGCTTGCGCCGGCCGACCTGGATCAGGTCTGCCCGCAGCAGCGTCTGCCAGGTGACATCGACGTTGGCGTCGACGACCACCGCCACGGCGTCCGATACGTCGTACGTGGGCAGGAACTCGTCAGAGAGCATGACCGGGGACGCTTCGGGTTCAGCAATCGACATGGCTTTAGTCTCGCGCCGGCCGCGCGGGGCGGAATCGGGTGTCGTCCACAGACGACGACGGGCAAAGTACGGACTCGCGGGGTCACGCAAGCGTGGCGACGAGCACGGCCTTGATGGTGTGTAGGCGGTTCTCGGCCTGGTCGAAGACGATGCTGGCGGGGGATCGTCGGCACGCAGGTTCGGGCCAGGGCCCCGATCCGTAGTTCTCCTCATCCCGACTGCGGGGCCTTGCGGAAGGCACGAGTGCCCCGGAGTGGGACAACATGTGTATGACTTGCATGCCTGACATCGCTCCGCTCTCCGTGCCGCGGCGTTCGCCAGTGGGGTGATCTCAAGGAGGTAGCGATCGCGCAGCTTGCCGAGCACGCGCTTGTAGCGCCCCAGCTCGTCTCCGTCTCGGACCAGCACGAAGTTGAACGGCAGCCAGGTC